>NZ_JGVJ01000018.1:0-176 GCF_000731785.2 Candidatus Photodesmus anomalopis | reverse complement strand
CTACATTAATAGCACCTTATGGAGAAAAAAGTAATTTTTGGCGGAGTGGACGGGATTCGAACCCGCGACCCCCGGCGTGACAGGCCGGTATTCTAACCAGCTGAACTACCACTCCCTCCAAAATTATAAGCCTGGCAATGTCCTACTCTCACATGGGGAAACCCCACACTACCATT
>NZ_JGVJ01000017.1:0-84846 GCF_000731785.2 Candidatus Photodesmus anomalopis | reverse complement strand
TCACGCCGGGGGTCGCGGGTTCGAATCCCGTCCACTCCGCCAAAAATTACTTTTTTCTCCATAAGGTGCTATTAATGTAGTTTAATACTATATTTCTAACTTCTTGAATACATGTTTCAGTAGAAATTTCTAATTGATATTTTAGTTTTCCAATACTTAATAATTTACCCAATGTTTCTTTTGAATTTTTTGTTTGATTACGATTAATTTCGAACCATAGTTTTAGGAAATTATTACTCCTATGTGTGATTATTTCTATTTCACGCCAATAGCCATGATATGGTCCCATTGTTGGAACAAATTCAAATTTTTGTATGAATGGAGAAATAAAACCTTCAATCGTTTCGCATTTTACGTGACGAATACGCAATCCTTGTTCCTCAAGTACTGTGAAAATTTGATCCATTAATGCATCAGGACGTACTGTAAGTAATTCTTTATTACTTATTGAATTTATAGACATAGAGGTATGTATTTTTGTTTCAAGCCATACCTTTGTATTATTAATGGTAATTGGTGTGTTCCATGGTACATTCATACTTATATTGAAATCTCGAATTTCTCCAGATTTAATATTGAAAGGGAATGCTAGGTTCCAATTAGATAGGGTGTGTGATCGAGATATTTTAATAAAGTGTTTTTTATAGAAAAAGTTATCTTTTTGAGTATGCTTTTTTTCAAAATAATGACAATATAGTTTTAAATTAATATTACTAATAATTTGTTTTTTATGTTTTCCATGAATATTGATTTTAATATTAATATCTTTTCCTGGAAAAAGTACTGCTTGTTGTATAATTGAATTAGCTGTTATAAAACTGTTCTCAAAACTTGCTAGGATTTTTTTTAAAAATGACATGAAGAAAATAGCTCCTAGATAAAGATTACACATAATAACCTTAGACTTATTTAAAATTAAAATCTTTCTTTTATTATTATTGTTTATGTTAGTATGCTAATTTACTGGTTCTTGCTTGAATAATAATAATGATTATTCATGGTTTTTTCCATTAAAATATAATAATAAGATATTGATATTATTACTGATATAGATGTTATCTATCTTGATTGAGTTAGATAAAAAACTAAAACAAATGGATTTACTCAATGCTTTAGATATAATTTTTATGTTATTAAAAATGGTTTTTATTTATATGCTTTAGTAAGTAGTTAATAGATTTAAATAATTTAATTAGGTTAATTAGGAGAAAGTTATAACCACATGAATCAGGATAGAATTCCTATTAAAAATATTATGCTGCAATCAGCGAAGCGAAAATCTAATAAAGAAAATCCTGATAGATTCAATCTTGGCAATCATATCTATGTTCGAAAAAGTAAAGGGACCTTTCAAAGGTTACGCCGTTATGTTGCTTGTTTTTTATTATCCCTGTTTTTTTTTCTACCATGGTTTAGTTATAATGAACGTCAGGCTATTTTATTAGATATTGGTAATCAACAAGTTAACTTTTTTTGTATTACTATCTATCCACAAGATCTTAAAATATTATTTTTTTTTCTCTTGATTATTTTATTCAGTTTATTTTTTTTAACTATGTTTGTGGGTAGAATATGGTGCGGTTATTTTTGTCCACAAACTATTTGGTCATTCATATATATTTGGTTTGAAGAAAAATTTGAAGGATCCGCTAATAAGCGTCGTAAACAGGATTCTTCTGTTCTTACTATTAATATTATTATAAGAAAAATAACTAAGCACGTTTTTTGGATATTAATAGCTTTTCTTACAGGTTTAACTTTTTTGGGTTATTTTTTACCTATCAAGGATTTAATAAGTAATTTTTTTTCTTTTAATTCTAGTTTTTTGGTTTTATTATTTTCTGTATTGACGTATATAAATTCGGCTTGGATGCGTTCAATTATTTGCATTCATGTATGCCCCTATGCTCGTTTTCAATCAGTTATATTTGATAAAAACACTTTGATGGTTGCTTACGATGTTAATCGTGGTGAAAATCGTGGAAAACGTTCAAGACAAGTAGATTCTGAAAACTTAGGACTAGGAGATTGCATTAATTGTAATCTTTGTGTTCAAGTTTGTCCAACTGGTATTGATATTCGTGATGGTTTGCAATATGAATGTATTAATTGTGGTGCTTGTATTGATGCATGTAATAAAACCATGTCTTATATGGGATACAAACCTAATCTTATTAGTTATATAACTAAAAATCGTTTATTAAGTTTGAATACTAAAATAATAAAAATAAAGTTATTTAGCTGCATTATTCTATTATTATTTATGGTTGGTCTTTTTTTGCTAGAGATTATTAATCTTAAACCCATAGGCTTAACTGTATTACGTGATCGTAATCAGCTATTTAAAAGTAATTATTTAGGTGAAATTGAAAACACTTATATACTAAAAATTATCAATAAAACAAAAAAGTCGAAGAAATATTATTTAGATATAAAAGGTTTAAACAACATTTCTTGGTACGGTAAACGACTTGTTCAAGTAAGACCTGGAGAAGTATATAATGTTCCATTGAGTTTGGGTATTTATCCAGATAGATTAAATTTACCAGTTACAAAAATTCAATTTATAATTTCAGATGATGAAGATTTTAATGTTTCAGTTGAAAGTCGATTTATTAAAGGATTTTAAGATATAAAATTCAATAGATAATACATTTTTTAAAAATTTGACTTGTTTTTTTTTATGATATCTATGTAAAGTGTCCAGATAAAGAAGTACCTAATAGAAAAAGTTTATCTATATAATTTTGGTATTCTCAAAGTGTTTTTTATATTACATAAGAAAAAAAATCTCGATAACCTTGAGAAGATCGATTTAGGCTGATATCAATATAGTAACAGGTTTTTATTGAAATGAAAAAAATAATTGTGATAATGATGACAAGTATTATCATAAGCTTAAGTGCTTATACAGCTCCATTTTATCAGGAAGGAAAAGACTATACAATATTAAATTCTGAAGTATCTCGTGAACCAATTATAACTGAGTATTTCTCTTTTTACTGTTCACACTGCGATTCATTAGAACCAGTGATTATGCAGTTAAAGAAAAAATTTTCACATGTACAATTTCAAAGAAAACATGTATCCTTCATGGGTGGAGAAATGGCCATTCCTATGAGTAAAGCCTATGCAACTATGCTTGTTTTAAATGTTGAAAAACAAATGGTTCCGATATTGTTTAATCGTATTCATGGTGTAAGAACTCCTCCTAAGAATAATACTGAGTTACGTCAAATTTTTATCGATGAAGGTATTGATGGCAATAAATATAATAAAGCATTTAGCAGTTTTATTGTTGATTCAATGGTACGTCGTTTTGATAAAGAATTTCAAAAAAGTCACCTTAAAGGAGTACCTTTAATTATTGTAAATAATCGATATCTTGTTAAATCCCAATCAGTTAGAAGTATAGATGATTATGTTGGTTTGATACGTTATTTATTAAATAAATAAACTAAAACGCAAAACTTTATAGTTTATTTAATTCATTCATTAACATTCATTACATTAAATAAATAGATACTGCTAACTTGTGCGTGTTGATTATTTTTTCATTTTTTCTGTTCTCTAGATAAAAAAAACCAACACGTTAATCCTAATAGGATTGTAATGCTATTTCCCACGATAATAACTATAATATTTCTTGCATGCTTTATCTTTTTTTCAGACTCAACCTTTATCCCAATTCTGTTATTTTCTTTCTGTTCTTCTGTCTGTAATATACTTTGATTTTGTTCTGGAATAATAAAGCTTAATGGACGGTTAGACTCGATATCATTTGCATATACATGTCCATACCATCTGATGTTCTTTTTATTTTCAAGCTCAATTGTTAGTTTAGTATCTTCATTTTTTGCCATTCCTTGAATTGTAGTTATTGTGTTCTTTTTTTTATTATGATACGTAATGGATGCAGCTAAAGAGCCTGGAACAATAGTTCCATTTTTCCCAGAAAATACAATTCTATGTGGTGTTTCTTCTTGTTCTGATTGAATAAATTTAATTTGTATAGGGTTAGGATAAATAAAAGTCTCTTGTTCTCGAGCTCTTAAAAAAATTCCATTGCCTGATGTAATTCTAACTTTATATTTACCAGGTTTTGCTTTAATTAATAAAGGAACAGTAAATACCCCATCTCTTGGATATTCATCTAATCCTCGACCGTCATCAGAAAATTGTTCAATTATTTTTGGTGCTGATTGTGCTTTTTTTTTGAACAAGAAAATTTTTTTTTCAAGAAATTTAGTAAAAGTAATGTTTAGATTAAGTTCTTCTAGAAAATCTTCTAAAAGAAGAGGTTTCCTATCATTTAATAATCTAGCAGTAAATTTAATTGTTTCACCATTAAAAAAATGACTAGGTAAAGGATCTGTTTCAATTGTTAAATTAGAAATAAGTTTAATCTTATTTTTAGGAGTTACTTTACCTATAGCTTGCCATGGTCCTGGCATTGGTTTATCAATCGATATAATATCCATATCTGATGTATGGTACCAATGTACATTTTTATGTTTTTTCCATGAATAATATTTTTTCCCGTCAGGACGAATGAGAATAACAGGCTGTGTTAACTCTGTACGATAAATGATAAAAGTTATTTGTTTAATAGCAGGATCTACTCGAAATCGATTATTTAGTAGTGATATTGAGGAGGATATTTCATTTGAAAAGCTATTACTTATAAAAAATAGTATTTTTAATAAAACTATCAGTCTCAATGTTTAAACTCCTTATAGGTGATAAAACAATGAATTATTGCATTTAGTATTAAACTGTATTTCCTTTTTTTCTTCTTATTATTTGAGAAATATCTAAGTTTTTTTTATTAGTCAATCATCTATCAATATTAATTTTTTTATTAAATCCATAAACAATTTCCAGATTTTTTAAGAAAAGTTAATCTCTTTTCATGCTCTTCTATTTCATTAGATGTAGCAAATAAAATTTTTAAAGTTCTTTTTTTGGTATCATTTGTTTTCATTAATTGTTTTTTTTTTGAATCAGAAAACTTAAAATTTAAACTAGTTTGTCCCCCTGTCATTGCTAAATATACATCAGCAAGAATTTCTGCATCTAGTAATGCACCATGAAGAACACGTGAAGAAATGTTAATATTATAATGCTTAGCTAGTGAATCTAGATTTTTTTTAGCTGGAATATTTGGCGTTTTTTTAGCAATAGCAAGTGTATCAGTTACTTTACAATAATCAGTTATTTTACCAATTTTTTTATTAAGCATTGAAAATTCTTGGTTTATAAAACCGATATCGAAAGGAGCATTATGAGCTATGAGTTCTGTATCTTTAATAAAGGCTAAAAACTCTTGATGAATATCATGGTATTTAGGTTTATTCATCAAGAATTCATTAGTAATGCCATGAATTTTAATCGCATCAGGATGAATATTACAATCTGGTTTGATATAAACATGAAAATTATTTCCAGTGCGTTTACGGTTAATTATTTCAACCGCACCAATTTCTATGATTCTATGTCCATGATAATGCACACGGCTATCTTTATTAATACCTGTCGTTTCTGTATCTAAAGCAATAAGACGTTTTTTACATATAGAATTGTTATTTCTAGTACTCATAGTTAATTTTATGCACAATATGATTAATTTAGTTAATTTTAATAATACCAAATTATGATAAAACAAGTACAAATTTTTACAGATGGTTCTTGTTTAGGAAATCCAGGTCCTGGTGGTTATGGAATTATTTTACGCTATAAAAATTTAGAAAAAATAGTAAAAAAAGGTTATATATTAACTACTAATAATCGAATGGAAATTCTTGCAGTTATTGTCGCATTACAAAATCTTAAAGAATCTTGTAGCATTGTATTAACAACAGATAGTAAATATGTACGTCAAGGAATTACTCAGTGGATTCATAATTGGAAAAAATCTAATTGGAAAACTGTAAACAAAAAACCTATAAAAAATCTTGATCTTTGGAAAAGATTAGATCAAGTAGTTTTGCTACACCAAATACAATGGTGTTGGGTAAAAAGTCATTCAGGTCACAAGGAAAATCAAAGGTGTGATAGATTAGCTTATTTATCTGCAAAAAATCCAACTGAAGAAGATATTGGATATCAAAATTCAGTTAACTGTATTAATTAATTGTAGATTTAACGGTTTTACTAGTTATTGCTGATGATATTGGTCCTCTTAATTTCCAATTAAGTTTAATTGGGTGAAGTAAATAAGTTCGTTTTCTTGCTATAATAAAATATAAACTTTTGATTGGTGAAGTCCAATTACCTAAGTAATGTTCAATAAACCAATAGAACCAACTATTTTGATAGTTTTGAATAGGTAGTAATTAATGCATAAGAGTCAAAATAAATTACTTAATAATTAAGTAGTACTAGCAATTTTTTGATTTAATAGTAATAAATTATTTTTTCTTAAATGGATCCAGTTAGTTAGTCCAAGAAAGCTAATTGGATTAAATCCAGTAAGAATCAAATAACCATTATCAACCATAACACGATTCACTTCGTGAAATGTTTGATGAGGTTTTATGCAGTAATTAAGTTGATGGAATAAAATTACAGCATAAAAGCTTTTTTCTAAGAAAGGTAGTTGCATCCTCATTTGCTATGATATGGAACTTGCTATGAAGATCTAGGTTTACTTGATGATGTATCTTGCAGTTATAACTAGTAAGCTCACAACTTAATCCACCTAGTTTGAGCATATGATAGCCAAATAGTTTATCGCACCAAGTAATCCAATCGAGTTTGAATTGTTGATTTGAGCCAGTGACTATTTTTGAGTTGTAACCATGAATAAGGTTTCTTAATTTTTTTATTTTTCAAGAACATAATTCAAGTTCATCCAATTTGTTTTCATTATAATGAGTATTAATAGTTTTAGATTTGAAAGTATATGAGTCTATTAAAATTTTTAATTATTTTTCATTATGAATTTTATTAAAAAATACAGATAATTTGCTATTAATTTATTGATAGTGTTTAATATACTTATGCTGATTTTTACTAAAACTAGGAATCAGGAGGTATTGATTTATAAATATTTTATTATTTGATAAATTATTTGTTCTTTGAATTAGTTTAGTTGTTGTTTTATATTTTTTAGCAAGCAGAATTAAACTATCTCCTGCTTTTACTTGATAGCAAATTACTTTTATTCCTTTCCCTTGATGCTTTTTGATATTATCATTAAAAGACTGTATAGAATCAATTGGTAATAATAGTTGATAGGGACCATCGGGTGCTGTTATATATTGATTATAAGCTGGGTTTAACTTTTGTAATTTTTGAATAGATATACCTGCATATTTAGCTGCCACAGTCAAGTCCAGTTGTATTTTAGGATTAACTAATTTAACTACTGGTTTATTTGCAACAGCTGGAATTTTTATACCGTATTTTTCAGAATTAGAAATAATGTCAGCTAGTGCTAAAAGCTTTTGCACATAACTAGTGGTTTCTTTTGGTAAATCAAGTGATAAAAAATCAATTGGTTTTCCGAGTCTATTATTTTTTCGAATAGCGCTAGATATACGTCCTCCGCCACTATTATAAGCTGCAATTGCTTGTTTCCAGTTTCCATTAAAACGTTTATTTAAATGGGTCAGATAATCAAGCGCCGCATCTGTAGAAGCTGCCACGTCAAGTCTGCCATCATACCAAAAATTTTGTTCTAATCCGTAGCTTTTTCCTGTATTTGACAAAAATTGCCAAAGTCCAGAAGCCTTCTCTTGAGAGTAAGCTAATGTATCAAATGAACTTTCAATAACAGGAAGTAAAGCAAGTTCCAATGGCATATTACGTTGTTCAATTTTATCAATAATAAGGTATAGAAATGGTTCAGCACGTTTTGATACTGTGTTTAAGTGATTAGGATTCTTAATATACCAATTTCGATAACGTTCTATTGTTTCATGATTTGGAATTTCCATTTTTAGTTGCATGGCAATCCGTTTCCAAGCGTCTTCTTGAGATTGAGGTGTTGAGAGAATAGAATTTTCCTGAATCTCTACCTGAGATTGATTGATTCTTAATTTTTTCTCAGCTTTTTTTTCAGCAATATCAGTTGGTAATGAAAAAAAAGTTTTTGGGGATTGGGTTAATTGACATCCTGTTAAGAAAAACAAAAAAAAATTACATAGTATCCTCATTGTACAATCCTTGCTGTTAATTCTGCATTAGCTTTATAACGATTTTTTGATTATTAGATAAGAATTTACATTTAGGTAAACTGCGCAAAACTATATAATATAATAAAAGTTATCCTTTTTCATATTATTAGTTATTTTTAATATAGTAATACTATTATAAAATAACTAATGTTTTTAGTTCGACATAAATTAACATTACTTAATAATACTGCTGGACTTTTTTTTATCTTTAAGCTAGCTTCATTTTTATTCTCCTTAAACTTAAAATAGCAGTGATGAAATTTTATAATTATACGTAATCAGATTTTAGAACATATCAGTCAATTTATTTATATGCAGATTAATTTTAGTTATGAGTATTTTAATCTGGATCAACTAATTTCAGTTAAGGTAATTATGTCAGGGAATAGCATAGGCCAAAATTTTCGAGTGACAACGTTTGGAGAAAGTCATGGCATTGCACTAGGATGTATTGTTGACGGATGTCCACCTAAACTGGAAATTAAAGAATCAGACCTGCAGAAAGATTTAGACCGTCGTCGTCCAGGTGCTTCCTGTTATACAACAGAGCGTTCTGAGCTTGATGAAGTAAAAATCTTATCTGGTATTTTCAATGGAAAAACAACAGGTACTCCTATTGGTTTATTAATTAAAAATTCTGATCAGTGTTCTGACGATTATTTAGAACTTAAAAATAAATTTAGAGCAGGTCATGCAGATTATACGTATTATCAAAAATATGGTATTCGTGATTACCGAGGTGGTGGACGTTCTTCCGCTCGTGAAACAGCTATGCGTGTCGCTGCTGGTGCAATTGCTAAAAAATATTTAAAACAAGAATGTGGTATACAGATTCGTGCGTATTTATCTCAAATTGGTCATATTTCAATAGATAAGGTTGATTGGAACGAAATAGATAATAATATATTTTTCTGTCCTGATATCGATAAAGTTAATGCGTTTAAAAAATTAATTGATCAATTAAAAAAAGAAGGTGATTCTATTGGTGCTAAAGTAAATGTAGTTGCAACTAATGTACCAGTTGGGTTAGGCGAACCAGTATTTGAACGGTTAGATGCAGATATTGCTCATGCCTTAATGAGTATTAATGCAGTAAAAGGTGTTGAAATAGGGGATGGTTTTAACGTTATTCAAAAAAAAGGTAGTGAGAATAGAGATTTATTGACACCTAATGGATTTTCTAGTAATCATGCTGGTGGAGTTTTAGGTGGAATTTCTACTGGTCAAGATATAATTGCTAAGATTGCGCTAAAGCCAACTTCAAGCATTTCTATCGTTGGAGAAACTATTACGATGGCAGGTAATTTGACTCAATTTATTGCTAAGGGCCGTCATGATCCATGTGTTGGTATTCGTGCAGTTCCGGTTATAGAAGCTATGCTTGGAATTGTTTTGCTTGATCATTTGCTTCGTCATCGAGCACAGAACTTTAGAGAAATGAATGAAAAATCTAATTTTTAAATGTGAAGAAGACCTTCATTAGAAATATTTCTATAGAAAGTTATTGGAATTTTTATGGTGATTACCTTAAAAAGTAATAAACATATTCTTATTTTTGATTCAGGTGTCGGTGGTTTATCTATTTATAAGGAAATAAAATTTATTTTACCTAATCTTACTTGTACTTATATTTTTGATAATGAAGCTTATCCTTATGGTGAATTAACACAGAATGTAGTAATCAAACGAGTTACTTCTTACGTTAGCAGTTTTATAAAAGCTTACCCTATTGATTTAGTTGTTATAGCTTGCAATACTGCAAGTACAGTAGTTCTTCCTGTATTAAGAGAAAAGTTATCGATTCCCTGTGTTGGTGTTGTACCAGCAATTAAGCCGGCATCTATTTTAACTAATAGAATAATTGGACTTATTGGTACATTGTCTACTGTTAATTGTCAATATACTAAGAATTTGGTTAACAATTTTGCAAAAAAAAACACTGTTAAAATGTTGGGTTCAACCAGATTAGTTAATGTAGTAGAAGAAAAAATTAGAGGTAAAAAGGTTAATATCAATGAATTAGCTGAAATATTGATGCCATTAATTGGGAATATTGATGTTCTTGTTCTTGGTTGTACGCATTTCTTATTAATTAAAGAAGAAATTCAACTTGTTTTTGGGGATAAAGTTATATTAGTAGATTCAGGAAAAGCTATTGCAAAAAGAGTAAGAGAACTGTTAGGTATATCAAAAGATTTAGAATTTAAAAAAGACAGGAAGGACTTAATTTACTGTAGCACACGTCCTTGGAAGCAAGATATACTGAACGATGTGCTACATGATATTGGGTTTTGCTCTGTTAGGATTCGTTTACTCCAATGTGTTTAGGATCGTTAGCAATACGCACTTTTAGGGTTCGTTGCATATAATCTATTCCATTAAGTGCATTGATCGTTTTTGTAGCATCATCAGAAGCAATAACTATAAAACCGACTCCTTTTCTTTTTCCTGTACGTTTATCTTTCATTAAACGAACAGCAAATACTTCAGCATGTTTAGAAAAAAGTTCTTTTACATTAACTTCATTTGCTTTATAGGGTAAATTTCCTACATAGAGTGTTATCGTTTCAGTATTGTTTTTGCTAGCAAATTTAAAAATACAAATAGAAGTGAAGACACCGATAATAAAAGAAATTGATGGTGGGATTGTTGTTAATTGTGAGAAAATAATTCCACCTAATATTGCTAAGGTGATGGTCATCAAGAAGAGTTTATAAGATTTCATAATTGGAATACTACATTTTTTATAAATTATGGAAAAAAAGTTCGTTACAACGAACCGGACATAAGAAAGTCTACGTGGATACTTAATATTTTCCAACATATTGATGTGATATATTTCAAATGTTCAAATTTTATTTAATAAATTTAAAGTAAAATACATGTTATTTTTTAGCAATTTGTTTATTTCAGTCTAGATGCTATATAAAAAAATAGGTAATTATATATTACTTATCATGTTTAAAATATTTATTATTATATACTATTACTTACCTATTTTAATTTTCATAGAAGGACAGTTTTATGGATATGTTATCTACAGCAACTGTGCTTTTTCTAATCATGGATCCACTTGGTAATTTACCTATTGTTTTGTCTATGCTTAAGAATTTAGACTCAGTTCGTAGACGAAAAGTATTAATTCGTGAATTATTAATTGCATTGTTTATATTAATAATATTCCTATTTTTAGGTGAGAGCATAATGACCTTTTTGCGCTTAGAACATGGAACATTAAGTATATCAGGTGGTATTATACTGTTTATTATAGCAATTAAGATGATATTTCCAGCAAGCAGTAATAATAGTGTAGTAAAGGATGAAGAGCCATTTATTGTTCCTATAGCGATTCCACTGATTGCTGGTCCTTCTGTTATTGCTGCGTTACTGTTGCTTTCCAGTCAGTATCCAGAAAGTTTACTAAGCTTGTTATGCGCGTTACTGATAGCTTGGATAGCAACTTTTTTAATTTTAATATTTCATGGTTTTTTTCACCATATTCTAGGAGAGAAAGGTTTAAAAGCCTTTGAAAAATTAATGGGATTAGTATTAGTAATGATTTCAATTCAGATGTTGATTAATGGAATTAAAAATTATGCAATTTTAGGTAGTAGCTAGAAATGATTTTTAATTTGACTCATAATCCATGCATTGTGTTAAGTAAAGTAAAGATAGGTCCTTTACGAGCTATTAGATATGAATAAGTGATACCTTTTCCTTTGAAATTTAATTTATTATACTCTATTTTAATTCGTGTTTTTTAACAAGAAATTTATTCTATATTTTATTGTAAATGAGGTACGATTTTAGATAAATAATTATAGTTTTTAATATTCATCTTGTAGTAATAAGTCGTTATAAGTATTACAAAATAATTTTTCTTACTAATGTCAATAGCATTATTGATATTTTTTTGTTGCTAAGTTCAAATAATGTTATTGTGTTGACTAATTAATCATATATAGTATTTACGATTTTATTTAATTTTTAAGGAGATACAATTCCAAACCTTGAAAAATATAGTGCACAAGGAATAGAAATGAAGTGTTTAAGTATTCGAAATGAATATGTTCGCAGTATTTTAAGACGAAGAGATTTAAATCCTGATCCTATTGAACAATTTAAATTATGGTTGCAGCAATCTATTGATGAACAAGTAATTGATTCTACAACAATGACAATTGCAACAGTTGATAAAAATAATCAACCATTTCAACGTATTGTATTGCTAAAAGGTATTGATACGAATGGTTTCGTATTTTATACGAATTTTTCTAGCCGTAAAGCTAAGCAGATTGCATTGAATAAAAAAGTAAGTTTACTATTTTTTTGGGGCAAAATGGAACGCCAAGTACATATTACTGGTATAGCAAAAAAAATGAGTTTAAAAGAGAATATAAGATATTTTTATTCACGACCAAAAGAAAACCAGATTGCTTCTCTTGTAAGTAAGCAAAGCAGTAAAATTACTTCTTATAGTATTTTAGAAAATGCTTTTCTAAAATTGAAAAAAAAATTTGATCAGGAAAATATTCCAGCCCCAAAATTTTGGGGTGGATTTAGAATTAATCCAGAAACTATTGAGTTTTGGCAAGGAGGAAAGTACAGACTTCATGACAGGTTCTTATTTTCAAGAAATAATAATCATTGGACTATTGATCGGTTAGCTCCTTAAGTTTTCTTTTACTTTATCCTATGCTAATTCCTATTTCTATCTTAGAGTAAATATATTTTTGCTTTATTTTTCAGATTAAAATTCTATAATTACAATTTAGTTAAATTAAAATAATATGAGGAAAATAAATTATTTTAGTCTTTTTTTGAAGGGTGTACTTATCGGTGCAGCTGATATTATTCCTGGAGTTTCTGGAGGTAGTATTGCTTTAATTGTCGGTGTTTATGATACTTTTCTTAAAAATATTAGATCTATCAGTTTGTGTCTTTTTTCGGCTTGTAAAAATGATGGTTTTCCTCCTTCCTGTCAGGATATTAATGTTTCTTTTCTAGTTGTTTTATTTTCCGGGATACTAACAGGTATTCTTATATTAGCGAGGTTAGTTAATTGGCTTGTACTCACTTACTCAATATTAATTTGGTCATTTTTCTTTGGACTGATTTTAGCATCAGTCTTTGTTTTGATTAAGGAAATAGAACATCTTAGCGACTTCTTTCATCCTTTATTCCTAATGTTTGGTAGTGCTGTTTCATATAGCATTACAGTATTTAAGCCAATTGAACTTTACTTTAATAACCTTATTTTATTTTTTACTGGTTTGATCTCGGTGTGTGCAATGATTTTACCAGGTATTTCCGGAGGGTTAATTTTACTTCTAATTGGGATGTATTTTCCTATTCTTGAAGCTGTTCAGTTGTTTCAATTTGATGTATTAATGATTTTTTTTTCTGGTTGTGTAGTTGGACTTCTTTCTTTTTCTCATTTAATTTACTTTTTATTAAAACGATTTAGGGATTATACATTAATATTTTTAGCAGGTTTAATGTTTGGTACATTACCTAAATTATGGCCTTGGAAAAAAACTACTTCTTGGTATACTAACTATAAGGGTGACCAGGTTCCATTGTCTCAGAATAATCTCTCTCCATTTAAGTTTGAATCCTTATTTTCTGAGTCATCTCAACTTTTTTATGCTGTGATCTTTATGTTTTTAGCTATTTTTTTCGTTTTAGGATTAAAAAAACTTTCATCTCAAGAATAGTTGACCTATCTTTATATTTTTTTTGAAGTGATTTTTAAACATTAGCTCTGGATACATTTATAGCTTTGATCTTTATGCAATAAAAAACAACGATAGTTGATTAAAAAAGATGACTTATGAATTTAAGTATCCTAATATGCATGTTTTTTCGATGCATATTTATCATTCTAATTATTAATTAGCCTCATTTATTTATTGAACTAATCTAGTTATTTTCGCATTGCTGGAAATAAAATCACATCTTTAATATTGTGAGTATCAGAAAATAACATAACTAAGCGATCAATACCTATTCCCTGACCTGCTGTAGGGGGTAGACCGTATTCTAATGCAGTAATATAATCAGCATCATAATACATTGCTTCATCATCACCCGCATTTTTTGCATAAACTTGAGACTTAAATCGAGCATTTTGATCTTCTGAATCATTTAATTCTGAGAAACCATTTGCAATCTCATGACCAGCAACAAAAAATTCAAATCGATCAGAAAAAAATGGATTTTTATCATTATGACGAGCAAGAGGAGAAATATCTGCTGGATAGTCAGTAATGAATGTTGGTTGAATAAGGTAAGGTTCTACTGTTTCAGTGAATATCTTTTCAATCAATTGACCGCAAGTAAAAAACCGTTCAATAGTAATATCTATGGATTTTGCTATTCTAAGCATTAGGTTATGATTTTGAAGATCCTTTTCTTTTAAACTTTGAATCTGAGCATGATTTATATTATAGCGCCTAATAGATTCAAACATACTCATACGGACATAAGGACCAGAAAATTCTATTTTTATATTTCCATAGCTTATTGAGGTTGAACCCAGGACTTCAAGTGAAATAGAGCTTAACATATTTTCAGTAAAGTTCATGAGTTCATTATAATCAGAATATGCTTGATAGAACTCTATCGTTGTAAATTCTGGATTATGATGTGGAGATAACCCTTCATTACGGAAATTTCTATTTATTTCAAATACTCGTTCAAACCCTCCAATAACTAATTGTTTTAGATATAATTCGGGTGCAATGCGTAGATATAAGTCACTATTTAAAGCATTGTGATGCGTAACGAATGGACGTGCTGTAGCACCACCAGGAATTGTATGCATCATTGGAGTTTCAACTTCTATATAGTTATTAGATATCATAAAGCTACGAATAGCAGCTATCAATTTAGAACGGATGATGAATACTTCACGAGATTTTTTGTTAACAATCAGATCAATATAACGATGACGGTAACGAATTTCTTGATCAGATAAACCATGGAATTTTTCTGGTAATGGATGAAGTGCTTTAGTTAATAATTCATACGTCTTGGTTTTGATATATAAATCGCCTTTTTTAGATTTATCTAGAATGCCTTTAATACCAATAATATCTCCTATATCCAATTGTTTATATCGATTTTTTAACTCTGTTTGAAGAGATTTATTTAAATATATTTGGATACATCCCGATATTTCTTGAATGACTAAAAAAGGTCCGCGTTTTGCTATAATACGACCAGCAACAGATACTGAATACTTAAGTTCCTTTAACTCCTCTTTAGTATGATTAGAGAATTGAACTTGAAGATCATTAGCGAAATTATCACGACGAAAACTATTTGGATATCCATTAGAATCACAATTCTTTCGTATATGTTGTAGTTTCTTACGTCGTTCTTTAGTTAATGTACTTTCTTCTTTGGTATGCTGCTTATGTTGAATCGAATCTATCATAATATTTATGTACATCTCATAGTAATAATACTTACAATCCAGCTTTCAGGCTTGTTTCAATGAATTTATCTAAATCACCATTAAGAATAGCTTGTGTATTACGGCATTCTAAACCTGTACGAAGATCCTTGATTCGTGAATTATCTAGTATATAAGAACGAATCTGATTTCCCCATCCAATATTTGATTTGATTTCTTCATCAGCTTGCTTTTTAGCATTTTGCTTTTGTTTTTCTAGTTTAAATAGTTTAGAACGTAATTGTTTTATCGCTTGATCTTTGTTTTTATGTTGGGAACGCTCATTTTGACATTGTACCACTATGTTTGTTGGTAGATGAGTAATTCGAACAGCAGATTCTGTGGTATTTACATGTTGTCCTCCTGCTCCTGATGCTCGATAGACATCGATTCGTAGATCAGACAGTTTAAGATTAACTTCAATATTGTTGTCAATATCTGGATAAACAAAAGCAGATGCAAAGGAAGTATGACGTCGGTGATTTGCATCAAATGGTGATTTCCTCACCAGTCGATGGATACCAGTTTCAGTTCGGAGCCAGCCATAAGCGTATTCACCAAAAATGCGAAGAGTAGCACTTTTTAGTCCAGTGATTTCCCCTTCAGATGCCTCTATTATTTCTATTTTAAAACCTTTTGTTTCTGCCCAGCGTGAATACATCCTAAGTATCATCGAAGCCCAATCTTGTGCCTCTGTTCCACCAGAACCTGATTGTATATCCATGTAACAGTTTAAAGAATCATACTCAAGAGAAAACATTCGACGAAATTCTAGTTTTTTTAATTGAATATTAAGTTGATCAAGTTCAAATGTAATTTCCTCTAATATTTCTTGATCTTGTTCATCAATAGATAATTGAAATAAAGTGAAAAGGTCCTGAATATTTTGATCAAGTGATTCAATTGTTGTAACTACTATTTCTAATGAAGAACGCTTTTTAGCTAAAATTTTTGAATAATCAGATTTTTGCCAAACATTAAGACACTGAAGTTCTTTATTAATCTCTTTTAAATTTCTTTTTTTAGTTTCATAGTCAAAGATACCTCCTCATAATATTAGTTCGTTCAGAGAGATTTTGAAGACGATTTTTAATTTGATTAATTAGAACCATAATTCCTCAGTGGTATGAAATTTAAATGAATAGCAAAATAACTATAAATAAAAAATCAATCTATTTTGTAATACTTTTCAGACTTCGTTTACTTTTGATATAGAATTCAATTAGAAACATGCTAATTATTGTTATTGTTGTTGGTAATAACCAGGTCATTCCAACTTCGAAAAAAGGAAATGATTTAAATATTTCAATGTCAAAACCAGCTATTTTTATTGAATCAACAATGGAAAATATAAGTGCAACGAAGGTAACTACACGGTAAACTATTTTAGGATGTAGTAATTTCTTACGTAAAAATGCAAGAGTAACAAGAGCGATTAGTACTGGATACAGTGTGAAAAGAACAGGGGTTGATAATGTAATTAAATTAGAAAGGCCTATGTTAGCTACCACTGAACAAGCAATGCCGTTAATAATGACCCATTTTTTATATGAAATGGAGGTTAGTGAACTAAAGTAATCAGAACAGGATGAAACCAAACCAATAGCGGTAGTTAAGCAGGCTAGAAATACAACTAATGAAAGTGCTATTTGCCCATAAGAGCCAAATAACGCTTTAACATATAAGGATAATATTACAGCACCATTATCAGGATTAGATATTAAATATGAACTAGTAGAACCTAAATAAAATAGTGATACATAGACAAATGTAAGACCAAAAGCAGCAATTAATGCTGAAATGATTAAATACTTAGCTAATGAATTAGGTTGATTGATTCCTTTATTACGTAAAGCATCAACAAGTAGTACTCCAAACATTAAAGCAGCAAATGTATCCATGGTATTATAACCCTCTAGGAAGCCTTTTTGCAGAGCATGTGTTAAATATTCACCTTGTGCAGGGATGATTTCACCTTGAGGATTTAGCATTACTGCTATTGCTAGTATAATTAAACTTATCAAAAGTATAGGCGTTAGTAGATTGCCAATAATATTAATTAAATTTCCTCTAGACCAAGCAAATAGTGTAGTAATTGCAAAAAAGATAAAGGAAAATAGAGCTAAGTTTAACTCATCTTGTGTATTAGTTAAAAAAGGCTTAACAAGCATTTCATAAGCTACAAGACCAGTTCGAGGAGCTGCAACAGCAGGTCCAATAATAACAAACATTGAAACAGAAATGATTAGCGCCACACATTTTGGAAGATCTTGAGAAACATCTTTCCAGGAACCACCTCTTATTGCGAGAGCAATAAGAGTTATAATAGGTAGTCCAACAGCTGTTATTAAAAATCCAAAGGTAGATAAAAGTACTTTATCACCAGACAGATGACCAGATAATGGAGGAAATATAATATTTCCAGCTCCCAGGAAAAATGCGAATAACATAAATCCTAGTGAAACAATATCTGTCAGTTTCAAAGTTTGTTTCACAGCTAATCCTTATAATTTATAAATTCTATTTAATTAAATAAGCCCAAAAATAAGCGCATATTTTGTATACCGGATGATAATGAATCAATCCTTTTAATTTATCTGAAAAAAGTAAAATAACATATTTTTTAAATAAAACGCAAAATTAAACGCAAAATTAGATGCATAAAACTATATCTATTTTAGATTACGATATTTAATTTTTAGTTTTTTTTGATGTGTTTATCAATATCTTTTTTTGTTGCATAAAAAACTATTAGTTCGAATATAAACAATAATAAAATTGCTTGCTAATCTTTAAAGCGATTTCTAGAATTTTTATATTCATAATGCGCGTGCTTTGAACCAAGATTATATAGTCTATCTAGATATTTTTTTTCTTTTATTAGTTCTTTTTCAGGAATTTCACGATACCAATGATTTTTTATTTTATTGATTCGAGTATTCCAACGATATCCTCGTTCTTTAAGAGAGTCTTTTACAGAAAAAGGAGCACCAAATGCTCGAACTACAATCGTTTTTTGTTTTGATTTGGAAAGCAAATTTAACAGAGATTCTGGCAATAAATGAAATAACCAAACCATAGATAAACAATCATTAACTGCTCTATGACCGTCATAGAACCAGCCAAGACGTAGTAATAAGTGCTCTAATTTATAACTTTCAAATCCTAAAGTTTTCCAATCAACTTCATTAGCTGAACAAGCCCATGAAAAATTTTTTAATTTTGTAAAGCGCTTTTCAAAGAATGGACGATCAAATTGAGCATTATGAGCTACTATCATCGGGTCATTGTCCAGCCAACTAGCCACTAATTGATCATCAATAAATTTTCCATGCAGCATTTCATCTGTAATTCCTGTCAACCGTTTGACAAATTTAGAAAGAGGATTAGTAGGTTCTTCATAGAGGTTTATAACATCCAAAATAGACACAATGCAACCTTGTGATGGACTATACAAACTTCTTACCATACCCAACTCAATTATAGTATCATTTTTTTCAGAAAGACCAGTAGTTTCTGTATCTAAAAAAACAATAGGTAATTCATCTCCAATTGGTGACGATAGCTGTAATGGCCAAGTTTGTTCTGCTTTAGTTAAAGAAATACGTTCAATTAGTTGAAAATCATCAGGTCGAGTTAAGATTTCTGTAATTCGCTCTAAAGGAAATATTGCACGTTCTTTTTTCATTTTAATGATCTATTTTTTGGATTATTTTTTCTGATTGATATAAGGTTGCCAGGTTAATATTATCAAGAAAAACATTATATGAGTAATTATTACTTTCTTAGAATTATTTAAGAGAACAAATTTGTTGCCAAAGTAAATAGCGTTCTTTCTTATTACCAATGATTTTTTCTAATAAAGGTGAAACTAAAGATTTCTTTATAGTGTTTCTAATAGGCGGATGGCCAGCAAACCAAATCCATTTTAGTTGGTTTGCTTCGATATAATTAAAATATTCTGGTAAAACATGACAAGCTTCTGATGGATTTAATTGCATGCTTTTTAATACATTTTCAAATAGTTTAGCTGTTTCATTTTCAGGATAAACTGGAGATACTAATAGAAAATTAAAATAAGACGGCAAGGTAATTTGATTTAATTGATAGCCAGATAATTTTTCAGGATGTGCCAAAATCCATTGAGTAATGCCCATTTCTTTTAGGTAATTAAAATAATTGCTTGATGAAGTATTTTTTTTCATCGTTTAAAAAAACTAGTATATGGTACTGGTAAAAATAATAAGTGTATACTAACAGTATATGCTTTGTTTAGTTTGTAATTATAACATTTGCTTTAGTTATTTGTTATAAATATGAATATTGTATCATTTTGTTCTTAGATAAAATGCGATTGCAATATACTAGCAGTAAAGCAGGTTCTCAAATAGAAACCTCTAGGAAATGTTTTGATTAATTTTCCATCAGTACCGTAAGCATTGGTACGTACTTGGCTATTTGCTGCTTTTGGTCGCAGTTGTAATACTTCGCCATGTCGAGCAGTTATTTGTTCTATTTGACCTAAAGCAATCATGTCAATAATTTCTTCCCAATCAGTTTTTAGTTGTAATTCTTGTGTTTTTGAAGGAGACCAAAGTATTGGATATCCTATTAAACGTTTGGATAATGGTATTTCGCGTTTACCTTCAACTGGAATCCATAGAATTCGTGATATTTTTTTCCGAAGATAGCTTTGTTCCCAGCTAAGTTCATGTACTTGAACTAAAGGCGCGATACATATAGAGGTTGTTTCTAAAGGTTGGCCTTTATGTCCTATAGGTATGCTTTTAAGTTCAATTCCTAGATGTTCAAAATCTTGTTTTGGTTTATTTCTCGAACAAGCACCTAAATGCCATTCTAAAAGTTGACCTATCCATCCTTTATCTTTAATTAAGTTTGATGGTACTAGCATATTTGCTTCAATCGCGAGCTCCAAGACAGTAAATCCAGCTATATTTCTTGCCCTTTCAAATAATTCTTCTTCAGATTTTGGAGTTGTTTTCATAATATAATTATATCAATAGAGGGTAGGGAAATTATAATAATAAACAATAGATTTTTTATAGATTTACTCCTATTTTTTAAGATAGCAGATAAATTATTTCAGTTGTAATTTTATTTGAGGTTTGTTTAGTGATAGACAATAATGGTTACCGCTTAAATGTAGGAATTGTAATTTATAATAATCATAGCCAGGTTTGCTGGGCTAAAAGATATAAGCAACATTCGTGGCAGTTTCCTCAAGGTGGAATTCATAAAGGAGAAACTGCTGAACAGGCAATGTATAGAGAACTTTATGAGGAGCTAGGATTAAAAAAAAGAGATGTAAAAATTGTAGCAAGTAGTCGTTATTGGTTACGATATAAACTACCAAAAAGATTGGTAAGATGGAATTCAAAACCTATTTGTATTGGACAAAAACAAAAATGGTTTTTGTTAATTCTCGATTGTGATGAATCACGCATTAATATGCAACTGGGAAATGTTCCTGAATTTGATGGTTGGAGATGGGTAAGTTATTGGTATCCAGTAAGGCAGGTAGTTTCTTTTAAACGAGATGTATATCGACGTGCAATGAAAGAATTTTCTAGAATAGCAATGCCTTTTAAAAATAAAAAATACAGTAATTGATAAGAATTTTAATAACTTGATGCTAGTGCTTTAGATTTTTTTAAAAATACTTTACATTAAGTGCTCTTTTATAAGCTATTTTTAAATTATTACTGCCCAGTAGTAAAGGAAAATTCTTTAATGTATGAAAGTTTTTTAGTATTTCCTAATCTTGACCCTATATTATTTTCTCTTGGTCCATTTTCGATACGTTGGTATGGATTAATGTACCTAGTTGGTTTTATATTTGCTATCTGCTTTGCTAAATATCGTGTACGTTGCTTAGATATCGATTGGACTTCTGATCAAATATCTGATCTATTGTTTATTAGTTTTATTTCAGCTATTTTAGGGGGTCGTATTGGTTATGTTCTATTTTATAAATTTAATTTCTTTCTTAATAATCCTTTATACATTTTTAAAATATGGATGGGAGGAATGTCTTTTCATGGTGGTTTATTAGGAGTTATTAGTGCAATATTTTGGTATTCTAAAAAAAATAAATGTAATTTTTGGAGTGTAGCAGATTTTGTTGCTCCACTAGTTCCATTTGGTTTAGGAATGGGCCGTATCGGTAATTTTATTAATAGTGAGTTGTGGGGAAGAGTAACTGACGTACCTTGGGCTATTATTTTTCCCAATGGAGGCAATCTCCCTCGCCATCCTTCTCAATTATATGAATTTTTTCTTGAGGGTTTAGTATTATTTTTAATAATCAATTGGTTTACTAAAAAAACACCTCCTGTGGGTTCTGTATCAGGATTATTTTTAGTAGGATATGCTACATTTCGATTTTTTATTGAATATTTTCGTGAACCTGATGAACATTTAGGTTTATTTTTTGGATATACTACAATGGGACAGATTTTATCTTTACCTATGTTTATTATTGGGATATTAATAATATTGTATTCTTATATATTTTTTAGAAAGCAACAGGTTTAATTAAGTGAAACAGTACTTAGAGCTATGTCAACGTATTGTTGATAATGGTGTTTGGATTATAAATAAACGTACAGGGAAACGTTGTCTTACTGTCATAAATGCAGATCTTAGTTATGATGTAGCTAATAATCAATTCCCTCTTGTAACTACTCGAAGAGGTTTTTGGAAACCAGCAATCGCTGAATTAATTGGGTATATCCGTGGTTATGATAATGCAGAAGATTTTCGAAAATTAGGCACTAAAACTTGGGATGCTAATGCAAATTTAAATAAAGTGTGGTTAAATAGTCCATATCGCAAGGGAAAAGATGATATGGGTAGGGTATACGGTGTACAA
This sequence comes from Candidatus Photodesmus anomalopis, assembly GCF_000731785.2. Taxonomy (NCBI): domain Bacteria; kingdom Pseudomonadati; phylum Pseudomonadota; class Gammaproteobacteria; order Vibrionales; family Vibrionaceae; genus Candidatus Photodesmus; species Candidatus Photodesmus anomalopis. Next base: position 62,315 of record NZ_JGVJ01000017.1, on the reverse strand, counting down.
GGACGTAGATGGAAGTATGATGGTGGTTATATTGATCAGATGCGAAATATAGTGAATGATTTATTGCTAGGAATTGATGATCGTGGAGAGATTCTTTCTTTTTATAATCCTGGTGAATTCCACATGGGATGTTTAAGGCCTTGCATGTATAGTCACCATTTTTCATTATTGGGTAATACTTTACATTTAAATAGCACACAACGTTCATGCGATGTCCCAATTGGATTAACATTCAATATGGTCCAGGTATATGCTTTTTTAAAGATTATAGCAAAAATTACTAATAAAAAGGCAGGTATGGCATATCATAAAATTGTAAATGCTCACATATATGAAGATCAACTAAAATTAATGAAAGAAATTCAATTGAAGCGTATACCCCTAAAACCTGCAACTTTTCACATTAACCAAGATATCAATTCCCTAGAAGATCTAGAAACTTGGGTAACATTAGATGACTTTTGGATTAAAGACTATAAGAGTTATGGACCGATCAAATACCCCTTCTCTGTTTGAAAAGAAACTGTCTAATTAATTATTAATAATGGACTTTTTAGTATAGAAATAATTATACTGCCATTAATTTAACTGCAGCTGAAAAACGTGATTTATGACGAGCAGCCTTATTTTTATGAATAAGACCCTTAGTAGCCATTCGATCTAATATAGGGATTACCTTAGAAAGTGCAATTTCTGCAGCTTCCTTATTGCCAGTCTTAATAGCAGCAGTAGTTTTTTTAATATGAGTACGCATAAAAGAACGGCGGCTTGCATTATGGCGACGATGCTTTTCAGATTGAATTGCACGTTTTTTAGCAGATTTATTATTTGCCAATGTATTAAACTCCAAAAAAAACTAGTTTAGGGATAAAATATAAAAATGATTTTAATCAATCCTTTTTATCAAACATATTCCAGAGAACTATTCTAACTCCTAGTAGTAGGATAAGCCATCTAGAAATCAACATCCGATCATTATATCAGTATTTTAATGTTAGTACTAATACTTTATTTTTTTATCATTACATCTATCAGAAAACATAGAATAAAATAAATTTTTATTGAGGTTTACTATGAGCAAACATCTTTTAAAATCTGGAATTATAGTTAGTACAATGACTTTAATTTCCCGTATATTAGGAGTTATGCGTGATATAGTGATAGCTAGTTTAGTTGGATCTAGTATGAATGCAGATGTATTTTTTTTTGCTAATAAAATTCCTAACTTTTTACGTCGTTTATTTGCAGAAGGAGCTTTTTCACAAGCTTTTATCCCTATTTTAACTGAATACTATAAATATAATAATATAAAAAAAACTCGTGAATTAATTTCAGTAACATCCGGAACATTAGGCTTAATTGTTTTAATCGTTACGATTTTTGGAGTCTTAGGATCTAGCATATTAACGGCTTTATTTGGAATAGGTTGGTTTATAGATTGGCTAACTGATGGTCCTGAAGCTAAAAAATTCGAATTAGCAAATTGTATGCTCAAAATTACTTTTCCTTATCTATGGTTTATTACCTTCGTTGCTTTATCTGGAGCTATTCTTAATACTATGGGGAAATTTTCTGTTTCTGCTTTTACTCCAGTTTTTTTAAATGTTATTCTTATAGGATTTGCATGGTTTGTTTCCCCAAATATGGATCAACCTGAAATTGGTTTGGCAATTGGGATATTTTGTGGTGGACTTTTCCAGTGTTTATTTCAACTTCCTTTTCTTATAAAAGAAAAATTACTTGTTAAACCTAAATGGAATTGGAACTATCCAGGTTTAATCCAGATTAGGACTTTAATGATTCCGGCTTTATTTGGAGTATCTGTAAGTCAAATAAATTTATTGTTTGATACTTTAATTGCAAGTTTTTTATCTACCGGGTCAATTAGTTGGATGTATTATGCAAATCGTTTATTTGAATTTCCATTAGGATTATTTGGTGTTGCTATTGCAACAATTATTTTGCCTACTTTATCGAGAAGTTATCTAAACTCTCAAAGTAAAATCTTTACTAGTACGGTAGATTGGGGAGTTCGAATGGTAACTTTGTTTGGTGTTCCTGCTATGTTAGGATTAATGGTTCTTTCTAAGCCTTTGTTAATTGTTTTATTTATGCGCGGAGAATTTACTTTAAATGATGTTCATAATACATCTCTATCACTATTAGCATATTCATCTGGTTTAATTAATTGTATGTTAATTAAAGTATTTGCTTCTGGATATTATAGTAGGCAGAATACTAGAGCACCAGTAAAGTACGGTATAATATCTATGTTGTTCAATATTATATTAAATTTGATACTTTCTTGGTTTTATGGTTATTTAGGATTAGCAATTTCTACTGCTTTATCCGCTTTTGTCAATATGTTTCTTTTATATAAAGGATTATATCTGCAAGGTGTTTACCAATTAACAAAACAAACTGTATTCTTAATTTGTAAGATAATCTTGGCTAGCTGTTTTATGGGAATAATACTATTTTATCAACTTGATGATATATCAATTTGGTTAACTTTACATATTTTTGATAGAGTAGTTAGTTTATGTATATTGATAATATTAGGTATTTTTTCTTACTTAGTAAGTATTTTTTTTCTTGGTATACGCTTGAAAGATTTTAAAAGTATAACAACTTAAAAAATTGATAGAATGTATAATTAGCCTGTATTTATGTTGCGCTATTGCTATAATGCTAAACTGAAATAGTAAGGTTTTTAATGGAACTAATCCGAGGTATTAAAAATATTAAAGTGCAACATAAAAGTTGCGTATTAACCATAGGTAATTTTGATGGTGTCCATTTGGGACATCGTTATGTTCTAAATCAATTAGTTAAGCATGCAAAAATTTTAAACTTACCTTCAATTGTAATGATTTTTGAGCCTCAACCATTAGAATTTTTCTCTGAAAATCAATCCCCTGCTCGATTAACTCGATTTCGAGATAAGTTTATTCAATTGAGTAAATTTGGGTTGGATTATGTATTGTGTATACATTTTAATAAATATTTTGCAAATTTGTCAGCGGAATCCTTTATCCTTGATTTTTTAGTTTCTAGGTTAGATGTTAAACTTTTAATTTTAGGCGATGATTTCTGTTTTGGCAGAGATCGGATGGGAAATTTTTCCATGCTTAAAAAAGCAGGAGAAAATCATGCTTTTCAGGTTATTAGCACTAAAAGTTTTCATTTTAAATATTCTCGAATCAGTAGCACTTCCATTCGTTCTGCTTTAGCACATGGTAAGCTCAGTCAGGCTAGTCAAATGCTTGGAAGAAAATATAGCATTAGTGGACGTGTTTCTCATGGCCAAAAGTTAGGTCGTACTATTGGTTTTCCTACAGCTAATATTCCATTAAAACGTTTTGTAGTTCCTATTTCTGGTGTTTATGTTGTACATGTTTTAGGTTTACGAAAACAAAGTGTTAATGGTGTTGCTAATATAGGAAATAGACCAACTATTAATGCTCTTTCCCGGCAATTAGAAGTACATATATTTGATTTTTATGACGATTTTTATGGTAATTACTTAGAAGTGTTTTTTTTACATAAGATCAGAAATGAACAAAAATTTAGTTCATTTAAATTGCTTAAAAAACAAATAGAATTAGATGCTAAATTAGCTAGAAGTTGGTTTTTTAGCCACTTAACAAGTTAGTTAATTTATTTATTTTGATCAATTGATGTCATTTTTATAATTTTTGACAACGGATTAGGATTAATGAGTAATTATAAAGATACCTTGAATTTACCCAAAACAAGGTTTGCAATGCGTGGAAATCTTGCTAATCGTGAACCAGAAATGCTAAAACGTTGGAATGAAAAAGATCTTTATTCTGAAATTCGTAAAGCGAAAAAAGGGAAAAAATCTTTTATATTGCATGATGGTCCTCCTTATGCTAATGGCGATATTCATGTCGGTCATGCTCTTAATAAGATTCTTAAAGATATTATTATTAAGTCTAAAACTCTTTCTGGTTTTGATGCCCCATATATTCCTGGTTGGGATTGTCATGGTTTACCAATTGAATTATTTGTAGAAAAAAAATTAAAAAAGTTAGGTAAAAAAATAACTTCAGCTGAATTTCGTAAACAATGTCGTCAATATGCATCTGATCAAATTAATGTGCAAAAAAATAGTTTTAAGCGTCTTGGTATTCTAGGAGATTGGGATAATCCATATAAAACAATGGATTTTTCCACTGAAGCAAATATAATTCGTGCATTAGGGAAAATTTCTAAAAACGGTCATGTATTAAAAGGATTTAAACCAGTTCTTTGGTGTACAAGTTGTCGTTCAGCTCTTGCTGAAGCAGAAGTAGAGTATAAAAATAAAGTATCCTCTTCTGTATATGTTAAATTTTTGGCAGAAAATGAAGAAAAGCTAATTAAAAAGTTTTCTTTAATAAGACATCATTCTGGTCGAGGTAATATTTCAATTGTTATATGGACGACTACTTTATGGACATTACCAGCAAATCGAGCAGTTTGTTTGTGTGCTGAGATAGAATATTCCCTTATTCAAATTGAAGCATATAAAACGCACCCAGCACAGCGTCTCATTATCGCTTCTGAGCTTTTAATAGAAGTAATGAAGCATTCTAATATCAAACATTTTTATACTCTTGGTATTGTTAAGGGAGAGAGTTTAAAATTTTTTAAGTTTAAGCATCCATTTTATAATTTTACTGTTCCTGTTGTATTTGGGAATCATGTCACAATTGATTCGGGTACAGGTATTGTCCATACAGCTCCAGGCCATGGTCAAGAAGACTTTATTGTTGCAAAAAATTATAATTTAGAAATTTCAAATCCAGTAGGTTCAGATGGTATTTACTTGCCTGATACTGAGTTATTGGCTGGTCATCATATTTTTAAATCAGATAATGTAATTCTCGATATACTAGAAAAACATAACGCACTATTGAGTTATTCTCCTCATAAGCATAGTTATCCACATTGTTGGCGTCATAATACACCAATTATTTTTCGGGCAACTAAGCAATGGTTTATTTCAATGGATAAAACTAGCTTGCGTGAAAAAATGCTCCAAGAAATTAAAAATGTTCATTGGTTACCTAAATGGGGAGAAAATCGTATTGCAGGAATGATTGAAGAGCGCCCGGAGTGGTGTATTTCTCGTCAACGTATTTGGGGAGTTCCAATTGCTTTTTTTGTTCATAAAGAGACAGAAGAGCTCCATCCAAATACTTCTTATTTTATAGAACAAATTGCAAAATTAGTTGAAAAAAATGGTATTCAAGCGTGGTGGGATCTTGATACTTCAGATTTTTTAACTGTTAACGATGCAAAGAATTATGAAAAAACATTTGATACATTGGATGTTTGGTTTGATTCAGGGGTAACACATTATTCTATTATTGATATTCGTGAAGGATATGATAGAAAGAAAGCAGATCTTTATTTAGAAGGTTCTGATCAACATCGTGGTTGGTTCCAATCTTCTTTAATTTCATCACTCGCTATGAAAAATAAAGCTCCATATAAGGCTGTTTTAACTCATGGTTTTGTTGTAGATAACCATGGACGTAAAATGTCTAAATCTCTTGGCAACGTTGTTTCTCCTAAAGATATGATTAATAAGTTAGGTGCCGATATTCTTCGTTTATGGGTTGCGTCAACAGATTATACTGGTTTAGTAACTATTTCTAATGAAATTTTAAAGCAATCTTCCGATACCTATCGTCGTATTCGTAATACGGCCCGGTTTTTTTTAGCTAACTTAAATGGTTTTAATCCTGAAACAGATTTAATTTCTTCAGGTAATATGGTTGCACTTGATCGTTGGGCTGTTGCACGAGTATTTGCTTCACAAAAAGAGATTATTAAAGCTTATGATAAGTATGATATTCATAGGGTCACTCAATGTTTAATGCATTTTTGTTCTATTGAAATGGGTTCATTTTATTTAGATATCATTAAAGATCGTCAATATACTGCAAAAAGTGGAGGACATGCTCAAAGAAGTTGTCAAACTACACTGTATTATGCTGTAGAAGCACTCGTTCGTTGGATAGCACCAATCATGTCATTCACGGCTGATGAAATTTGGAATGAAATGCCTGGTGTACGTGATAAGTTTGTTTTTACTGGTGAATGGTATGAAAAGTTATTTGATCTTTCAGAAGAAGAAGAATTAAATCACGATTTTTGGGATGAAATTCAGATAGTTCGTTCAGAGGTAAATAAACTGTTAGAGGATGCTCGTAGAAAGAAAATTATTGGTAGTGCATTGCAAGCAGAAATTACCTTATATACTGATGATTCGTTAGCTAATAGGCTTAATAAACTTAAAAGTGAGTTACGTTTTGTTTTATTAACATCTAAAGCTAAAGTAAAAAATATTGCTGAAAAAACTGATACTGCTCAAGCAACAGAAGTTGCTAATTTATTTATTAAAGTAGTTAGAACAAAAGCTAAAAAATGTGATCGATGTTGGCATTATGTATCTGATGTTGGTAGCGTAAAAGGATATGAGAAAATATGTGTTCGCTGTATATCTAATATGCATGGTAAAGGAGAAATTCGTCGATTTGCCTGATTAAGACTTTATCATTAAAGGTGAAAGTTTTAATTAGAATATTTTTGGAGGAAAGGATGAATCAAGGAAGATTTAGACGAAAACAGTCTGGTATTTCCTGGTTATGTTTGTCAATTTTAGTATTTCTGGTTGATATTAGTATTAAATTTTTTATCATGGATAATATGGGATATGGTTGGGAAAATCGTGTTGAGATTTTCCCATTTTTTGATTTTCTTTATATTCATAATTATGGTGCTGCATTTGGTTTTTTAAGTGATCAAAATGGTTGGCAGCGTTGGTTATTTATTGGTAGTGCTTTAATAATAATAATCATATTAATTTATTGGGTAGTTTTTTTTAATCAAAGCAAATGGAATAATATTGCTTATTCATTAATTATTGGCGGTGCATTAGGTAATTTGTTAGATCGCTGTATTCATGGTTTTGTAGTGGATTACCTTTATTTTTATTTAGGAAATTACCATTGGCCAGCATTTAATTTTGCTGATTCATGCATTTTTATTGGTGTTATTATAATAATTTTATTAGATTCTTTTAAGAAAAGTTATTAGTTACCTTACTATTAAGTTAATTCTCTTTTAAGAAAGGAGAATCATTTAAATGAAAATTGTGTTAGCTAATCCGCGTGGATTTTGTGCTGGCGTTGAGCGCGCTGTTAATATAGTTAAATGTGCGTTGGAGATATATCAGGCCCCAGTTTATGTTCGTCATGAGATAGTTCACAATCGTTTTGTGGTAGATGATTTAAAACAGCGTGGTGCTATTTTTGTTGAAGAGTTGAACGAAGTACCTAATAACAGTGTCGTCGTTTTCTCAGCTCATGGTGTTTCAAAGACAGTACGTAAGAAAGCAAAAGAACAATCGTTAACAGTATTTGATGCCACTTGTCCATTAGTAAAAAAGGTTCATATGGAAGTTGCTCGTGCAAGCCGTAAACATATGGAGATTGTATTAATTGGACACTCTGGTCATCCTGAAGTTCAGGGTACGATGGGTCACTATACTAGTCATATTGGTGGTATATATTTGATAGAAGTACTTTCAGATATAAAAAAGTTCTTAAAGAGTAAGATAAAAGATCCAAATAATCTTTGCTATGTTACTCAAACTACTTTATCTGTAAATGAAACGAAAGAGATTATTAATGAATTAAATCGTATTTTTCCAAATATTCAAGGCCCTAAAAAGGATGATATTTGTTATGCTACTCAGAATCGGCAAGATGCTGTACATAAGCTTGCTAGTTACACTGATTTAGTTATTGTTGTTGGTTCTAACAATTCTTCTAATTCTACTCGTCTTAAAGAAATTGCGGAAAATTTGGGTATACCTAGTTATTTAGTTGATTGTCCAGAAAATATTAAATTAGAATGGCTTAAAGGTAAACTTAAAGTTGGGGTTACAGCTGGAGCTTCTGCACCTCAGGAATTAGTAGACCAAATTGTTGAACGTATTAAAATCTCAGGAGAATTTGTTACTGAACAACTTTCAGGTTGTAAAGAAACTGTATTTTTTGAATTACCTAAAGAATTGGAACCCCGATAATTTAAATGATAGCAAATAGCCTGTCTTCTTTATCGTTGATATTTGTTTTGACATTCGTAAATTATGTGTTTACTTTTTATTTTTAAGTATAGCTATTGCATAAGGAATTATTATGATTGTTGAACTAAACAAATTGCGTAATCAAATAGATACCATTGATCAACAAGTTTTGAATTTGCTTTCAAAACGTTTTTTTTTGGTAAAAAAGATCTGTAGATTTAAGCATAAATACGGATTACCATTTTATTCACCAGATAGAGAAGCATTTATTCTTAAAGAACGTTCTGATGAAGCAATAAAACTAGGTCTTTCTCCTCAATTTATTCGAGATATTCTTTCTCAGATTATAAATGAGTCTATGCGTTGTATCTCACGTAAAGAGTGAATTATTTTTTTACATCTTCTAAAGATGATTAAATAGTTGATCTTTCTGAATCTTTCCATTACTGCTAAATTCGTTTTATTAACTAATGAATTGTTAGGTGCTACTTATTATAAAAGTACAATCAAGAAGAATTGACTATGAGTCAACTTTTTGAAAGGTACTATCGATAAATTTTTCAAATTAGTTCCCAAAATTAATTGTAGATGGACTCTTTACGTTACCTAATAGTAATAATAGTAACCGATGACTACAATTCTCCTATTTTTAATAAAAACTAATGTTTATTTAAATATTACTGATAGGAAGTAGTATTTATTTTTTTTATTGCTAAACTTTTAATTTGTACACCTTCAGGTGTACCGGTAATAATTATATCTGCACCTCGGTTAGCAAATAGTCCTACTGTTACAACACCTGTTATAGCATTAATTTGATTTTCTAGTGATTTTGCATCATTAATTTTGAGATTGTATACATCAACAATAACATTATTGTTATCAGTAATTGTTCCTGCTCGGTATACTGGATCTCCACCAAGTTTTAATAATTGGCGTGCGACGTAGGAACGAGCCATAGGAATGATTTCAACTGGAAGGGGGAAATTGCCAAGAATATTAACTAGCTTAGTTTTATCGACAATACAAACAAATGTTTCTGAAATAGCTGAGATAATTTTTTCTCGAGTTAATGCTGCTCCACCTCCCTTAATCATATCAAAGCTTGGGTTAATTTCATCTGCACTATCAATATAAGTATTTAACTTAATAACGTCATTACAATCAAATACTTTGATTCCTAAAGATTTTAACTTTTTAGTGGAGATATTAGAGCTCGATACAGCCCCTTTAATTTTATCCTTAACTGAAGCTAAAGCATCAATGAAGTAATTAACTGTAGAACCTGTGCCAATTCCGATTATGCTGCCTTCTTCTACGTACTTTAATGCTGCTACAGCAGCTGATTTTTTCATTTCATCTTGTGTCATGCTCATTCTCCTAATTTCTAATGTGAACGGTAATCTACATAGTTCTAAAATTAGATGATGAATGAGTTTAGCATTGTGGCTAGATTAATCTAGGGCTTACATTGCCAGATTTGGCTTGGTGTCACTATTTTAGTTAAGGGCATATCCCAGGATTCTATTGAAAGTTTATTGCTATACTGAAAATCATAAGCAAGTCCAATTAATGTTGGTGAAACATCTTTTATTTTAGCAGCTTTAAATGTTCTGTCGTAATAACCGCCCCCCATACCAATCCTATAACCCAATGCATTAAAGCTAACTAATGGAGTACAAATAAGGTCTAATTGATTTATTGGTCTTATAAATTTTTTTTTAAGTTTTGGCTCTAGAATTCCATATCTATTTTTAGTCATTAATGTATCTTTTTCATAAGATAGAAAAAGCAGATGACCTTCAAGAAAAGGATGTATCACAGGTAAATAAGTTTGTTTCTTATTTTGCCAAAGCCATTTCACAAGTGGAGTCGTATCTATTTCACCATCAAACGAAATATATAAAGCGATATGCTGGCAATGAATTAATTCTGGTAAGGTTAAAAAACGAGCAAGCAGATTAAAGCTTGCTTGATATTGCTCATTTTTGCATAGTAGATTACGTTTAAAACGAATTTGTTTCCTTAGATTTTGACGTGAAGACATAGTCTAACTAACCTGAAACAGTTAACATCCTCATAAATGAGAATCATAACTATGAATTTTATTGCGCCAGGTTTACTTTACAAAGCGCATTTTCTAATGATTTTGCCAGTAATTTTATTCGTTCTTTAATTTTATTGTTTTCCTGTAATTCATAGCAAACATTCAAAGCTGCAAAAGTTAAAAGCTGTACCTCATTAGTCACTTTAGTACGTTTTATCATTTCTTTCAATCTATTGTCTAAATCTTTTGCAGCTTCAATAAGAGAATCTTCTTGCCCAGATGGACAGCTTACTCGGGTTAGTTTACCTAAAATTTCAACGTTTACTGCTTGATTACTCATATCGATAAGCTCTTTTTTTATGCTATTGTTAAATTAATCGGAACGCTAGCAATATAACTGTTGAATCAAAAACTATAAAAAAATCTCCAGTAACATTCAAGTTTTTCATTAAAATCAAGATAAAAATATAAAATATACAATGAAAGGTCAATAATACAAGCTAGTTAATTAATAGAAAAACGAGTTCTAGTCTCTTTAATCGAGGATAAGTAGTTAATCGTTTTTGTACTTAAATTGACTAAATAAATTTAGAATTGTTAGTTTTATTTGTACATTATAATTTCTATAAATTAGTTAGCTTTAAAATTAATTTTTTAAAAAAATGCATTTTTATCACATATTTTTTAAGGATTCCTAAAGTTGTTAATAAATGAGTGTTCAGTCTATGAAAAAATTTGATGTAATAATTGCTGGCGGTGGAATAGTTGGAGTAACTTTCGCCTTATCACTTAATGTATTAAGTAACGAAAAATTCTCTATCGCATTAATTGAGCCTTTTAAAAATACCCTAAATCGTTCTATTGCTTTGTCACATGGAACGGTAGAATTAATGAAAAAATTTAAGCTCTGGGAAGCTATTATTGATATTGCAACACCTATTAATCAGATCCAGATTTCAGAACGTTCAAATTTAGGTATAGTGAATATTTGTACCGAAAACTATTTTATTGACGCTATAGGGTATGTAGTTGAGTTGTCTCATGTATTAGACATTTATTATAATCGGTTAAAGAAAATGAATAATATCGAATTATTTTTTTCAAAATCAGTAACTGGTGTTAAGCAAAAAATAGATAAAGTAAAAATTATTCTAACGGATTCTAAACAGCTAACAGCAAAGTTATTAGTTGCTGCTGATGGTTCTATTTCTGCTTGTTGTAAAAAAATTAGATTAGATTATCAAGAATATGATTTTAAACAAGCGGCAGTAGTTGCTAAGATTATTTCAAGTGAAAAAAATAATGGTATGGCATTCAAGCGTTTTACTAAATCTGGTTCCATTGCATTGCTACCAATAAGTAGCAATAATTTCTCTTTAGTTTGGTGTTTATCTCCAAATTTAGCAAGAGAAGTTATGTTTTATAATGAGGAGAAATTTTTAGATAGTTTACAAAAAGAATTTGGTTGGTATTTAGGTAAATTATTAAAAGCTAGCAATAAAGCTACTTATCCTTTGTATTTAAGGTATCAAAGAAAAAATATTTCTCATCGTTTTGCAATTATTGGGAATGCTGCTCAAACATTACATCCTATGGCAGCTCAAGGCTTTAATTTAGGTATGCGTGACGTTGCTAGTTTAGCCGAAGAAATTATATCATCACCTCATGATATAGGTGATTATGATAACTTGATACGTTTTAATAAACATAGAAATGCAGATAGACAAGCTACAATTAAATTAACTTCAAGTTTAGTCAAACTCTTTGCAAGTAATTCACTGTCAATAAAAATTGGTAGAAGTGTTGGTTTATTTGCTATAGAGAACATTTTCTTTTTGAAAATGTCTTTATTACATCGTATGTTAGGTTTTGTTAATCATTAACTTTTCTTTGGAGTAATTCACAAATGATTCAGAGTGTTGATATTATCATTGTAGGTGCTGGAATGGTGGGTTTAACACTTGCAGCTGCTTTAAAAAATTCAGAACTTAGAATTGCATTAATTGATAAAAAAGTGCCAGAAACTTTTTTAGATGCAACTCCTGATATTCGTGTATCTGCTCTTAACTGTTCTAGTATGACTATTCTTAAAAACTTAGGTGTTTGGTCTGATTTTTTGGAAAAACAAATATTCCCGTATTCCTCAATGGAAGTATGGGAAAAGGATAGTTTTGCACATATTGAATTTAATGCAAATCCATTAATTTATCCTAATCTTGGATATATAGTAGAAAATAGACTAACTAGGATTTCTTTGATTAAGACATTGAAAAAACAAAGAAATGTTTATTTTTTCATGTCGACTGGTTGTTTCTCAATAACTATTGGAGAACATGAAGTTTGGCTTACATTAGATAATGGAAATATTCTTACTGCAAAATTACTAGTAGGTGCTGATGGTGCTAATTCTTGGATCCGTAAGGAAATGGATATTCCCTTAACATATTGGGATTATGGGCACAACGCAATTGTAGCAAATGTTCAGACTCAAAACGATCATGAATCTATAGTTCGCCAAATATTTACCTCACAAGGAACTTTAGCATTTTTACCTATATCCAATGAATATATAAGTTCTATTGTTTGGTCAACAGACTCTGGTCGTGCAAAGCAATTAGTATATATATCTGATGATGAATTTAATAAATGCTTAACTGAAGAGTTTGATGCGTATTTAGGATTGTGCCAAGTAATTACTAAACGTGTTATCTATCCACTTAGAATGCGTTATGCCAGAGATTTTGTGGTTGAACGTGCAGCATTAATTGGTGATGCCGCCCATACTATCCATTCATTAGCAGGACAAGGTGTCAACTTAGGTTTATTAGATGCTGCTAGCTTAGCAGAAGAAATATTAGCTTTATCTAGGAAGGGAAAAGATTTTGGTAAAAGGAGAAATTTACGTCAGTATGAACGATGGAGAAAAACCGAGGCTGTGAAAATGATTGCTTTAATGCAGTCTTTTAGAGATTTATTTCAAGGTAGTAATCCTATTAAAAAATTAATCCGTGGTTTTGGGATGGAATTCACTAATCGATTTCCTTATATAAAAGATGAAATTATAAGGCAAGCTTTAGGAGTTAAAGGTAATTTGCCTAAATTGGCTACTAGTTTTTTAAAATAAAATAAAACTTCTTTAAGAACGTTAGTATAGGTTTCTCTTTCTTTGATTAAGTAAACTAAATATTTAAGAATTTATGTTTTACGTAGTTTCTTGTTTTTTATCAGGATAGTAAGGTAATGGTTGAATATACCAAAACTGATTAGGTTGTGATGTTAAACGAAACTTTGTATTGATACTAAGATCTTTTGGAGCTACCAATAATCCAATTCCATAAGAATTTTCAAACTGATAACTTTCTAATAGTTGTCCTGCTTTTCGCCAGTTTTTACCAATTGCACGATCCAGTAGAATACATTTTTCCGTTTCTATCGGTTTTTCTACTGTTCCTTTAAGTATATACATAGTTTTTTTATTATTTCCTCGATATTTTGATCTTGCGATGGTTTCCTGACCAGTATAACAACCTTTAGTAAAACTAATTCCATTTAGTAAATCTAAATTCACTGACTGTGGAATATAGGTGTTTTGTTGCCCTTTTTTGATAATTGGTAAACCAGATTCAATATCAAAACGTGTCCAAATAGTTCCGTCTGTTACTATAGCATCAGTATTAGTAAGTAATACTTTAGCTGATGCTTTATCGACTAGTAATAACCATCGTTTATCATCAATTTTTATTGCCGTTCCATTTTTTATACTTCTAACATTGGTATAATCATCTGAGATGCAATCAATAAAATTTGTGGCTTGATTGCCAATAATACCAAATAAAACTTCTTTACTTTGCTCTATGCGAACTTTAGAAAAAACAGCATATTTCTGCATTTCAGTTAATGTTTTTGGAATACTTGAAATATGCTGAAACATTGCATAGCCTTTTTTATGATGGAATAAACGGAATATACTCCATACTTTCCCTTTTGCATTACAATAGGCACCTAATGTTGATTCATTTTTTGTTAATTTTATTACATCACAAGTAAGTTGACCTTGTAAATACGATTCTTTCTCTCTTCCTGTTATAGTTATGCAACCCCAAGAGCTTAGGTAACTAATAATTAAACTTGGTAAGTTGGTTTCAGTTTTAAGAGATAGTGGAGTGAACGAATTATACCAGTCCATATATTTAACCTAATACTATTTTATTCATTAAAACTACTCATAAAAAACAATTGAATTTAGAATGATTTCTTGATAATAAACATGCTGTTTAAACCCTTTTAAGAGTAACATGATGAAAAATTTCTATACTAGAAGAGAAAAGTCTCGTATTGAGTGGGCGTGTCGTCGAGGAATGTTGGAACTTGACATTATTATTACATCTTTTTTTGAAAATTGTTTTGATGAACTTACTCAAAATGAAAAACGTAGCTTTGCTACATTATTGGAATATTCTGATCCAGTTCTTTTCTCTTGGATTATAGGATACAGTCGTAGTAAAAACTTAGAGCATGCTTTATTAGTCGATAAAATCATTTCTTATAATTTAAATCAAGGATATTAATATTTTTTTTTCTTTTTTGGTATCAAAATAGTTGGAGCAGTATTATTCTGTAGTTCTGGGTAATCAAGTGTATAATGTAATCCTCTGCTTTCTTTTCGCTTCATTGCACATTGCACCATAAGTTCTGAGACTTGAAGCAAATTACGAAGTTCTAGCAAATTATTTGATACTTTAAAATTGCTATAATATTCACATATCTCTTTTTGAAGTAATTCAATTCGACGAAGTGCTCGTGCTAGGCGTTTATTAGTTCGAACTATCCCCATATAATCCCACATTAGCAAACGAAGCTCTCTCCAATTATGTTGTATAACAATTTCTTCATCTGAACAAGTTACTTGACTATCATCCCATTCAGGTAATTTTTTAGGCAATTCTTTCTTTCTTAATTTTTTGATAATTTCTTGTGAAGCAGACCAGGCATATACAATACATTCCAGCAGTGAGTTAGAGGCTATTCGATTTGCACCATGTAGACCAGTATAGCTAACTTCTCCAATTGCGTATAACTGACTTAAATCAGTTTGTCCTTTTTGATTAACTATAATACCTCCGCAAGTGTAGTGTGCAGCCGGTACGATTGGTATGAGTTCTTTTGTCATATCAATGCAAAGATTCTGTAAACGAATATGAGTAGAAGGAAAATGTTTTTTAATGAAATCAATAGATTTATGGGTGATATCTAGATACATGCAGTCTTCTCCCAAACGCTTCATCTCGAAATCAATAGCACGTGCTACAATATCTCTCGGTGCTAATTCAGCTCGTTTATCAAACTCAATCATAAAACGAGTACCATCAATCCTTTTTAAGTAAGCACCTTCCCCACGTAATGCTTCAGTTAATAGTAAATTTTTTGCCTTAGGGTGAAATAGGCAAGTAGGGTGAAATTGATTAAATTCTAAATTTGCTACGCGACATCCTGCACGCCATGCCATGGCTATCCCATCTCCAGAAGAAATATCAGGGTTTGAAGTATACTGATACACTTTAGATGCACCGCCAGTAGCTAGAACAATAAATTGTGCACGAATATTTTCTACATATTCATATCTTCTGTTCCAAATATAAGCACCGACTACCTTGTTATGTTCTCCGCCTATTTTATCTTCAGTAATCAGATCGATCGCATTGCAATATTCTAATATAGTAATGTTAGAATGATTATATGCATTATTTTGTAAGGAGTTTTGCATCACCATCCCTGTAGTATCAGCAGAATGGAGTATTCTTCGGTGACTATGACCTCCTTCTTGTGTAAGATGATAACGGGGTTTTTTTCCATTATTCTCTTCACGATCAAATAGAACTCCATTATCTATTAACCATTGCACACATGGTTTAGCATTATTGGCAATAAATTTTACAGTATCATCTTCGCAAAGGCCTGCTCCAGCAATTTTTGTATCCTGTATATGAGATTCAATACTATCTGATTCATCAAATACAGCAGCAATTCCGCCTTGTGCATAATAAGTAGCACCTTCGTTAAGTGAACTTTTACTGAGTATAATAACCTTACCATATGGGGCAACTTGTAAAGCTAGAGATAGACCCGCTGCTCCACTACCTATCACTAATACATCACATTGATGTTCACGGTTTATATTCATAAATTTATTAATAACCTGTATTATAATTAACTTAACCGATTGGAAATATTATGCAAGAATCAAACTATCATGATTCTGTTACAAAATTTTAAAATGTCAGTCCTTTTTAAAATTAGATATCAAACGGAGAAGTCATCTTGATAATAATATATATTCTTTAAACTAGATTTAATAGAATCGTTTCAAATTTGTATTAAATACTGATACTATCCAACGGAAAAATCAATATTGAATATTATGAGCTTAATATTCTTGTGATGCTTAGTTATAGAAAAGTTTTTTTGCCTATTGGTATATAATCAAATTAATATATCAAATATAAATAAATTTATTTTATTCCTACTCAGAGTAAATGTTCCCTGTATACTTAGAAAATAGGAGATTTTATTAAAATGGCAAAGGCACTCGCTACTGTAATTGAGGTTGAGCTTTTTGATGTAAATTATAATGCTAAGTTACGTTTTCAAAAAAAACCTAATTGTTTTAGTTGTTTGTCAGAAAAAAGTTGTGGGTTTAAAGTCCTTTCAGAAACTATAGGTAATAAATATTTCTATTGGACAGTAGTGACTTCAAAACCTGTTAAGGTAGGAGAAATAGTCGAAATAGCTTTTCCAGATAGAAGTTTATTTCAATTAGAGATTATTATTTATTTTCTGCCAATATTATTTCTTATCGTTGGTTCACTAACTGGGGAGTATTTATCTCCTTCCATATTGATAAAAGCTGAATACGCAAGCATATTATTCGCATTATTCTTCTTCATTTTAGGAATAGGTTTAGCAAAGTATTTTTCTTTTCTTAAAGAAAAAACATTTCAAAATCAAGTTATTTTGTTGAGAGTATTAGGAAAATTAATTATTTAAGTTGAAAATTTTGTGTGTTTTTTTTAGAAATTTAGTAAAATCTTTATATAAATCCAGTCTAGTTATCTGAAATCTATGAAGCATATTCGTAATTTTTCTATTATCGCCCATATTGATCATGGTAAGTCAACTCTTTCAGATCGGTTCATTCAAATTTGTGGTGGATTAAGTGAACGTGAAATGGAAAACCAAGTTCTTGATTCAATGGATTTGGAGCGTGAACGTGGCATTACCATTAAAGCTCAAAGTGTAACATTAGATTATTGTGCAAAAGATGGTAAAACTTATCAATTGAATTTTATTGATACTCCAGGACATGTAGATTTTTCTTATGAAGTTTCACGTTCTTTATCAGCTTGTGAAGGTGCACTACTTGTTATTGATGCCAGTCAAGGTGTAGAAGCACAAACTATTGCTAATTGTTATGCAGCAGTTGAACTTGGTTTAGAAGTTATTCCAGTTTTAAATAAGATTGATTTACCAGTTTCAGAACCTAAACGTGTAGCTTTGGAGATAGAAAAAATTATTGGTATTGATGCGATGGAGGCAACATATTGTTCAGCCAAAACTGGTCTAGGTATATCAGAAGTTTTAGAAACTATTGTAAAAAAAGTTCCTTCACCTAAAGGTAAGTTAGGTGCTTTAACGCAGGCATTAATTATTGATTCTTGGTTTGATTCCTACTTGGGTATTATTTCCTTGGTAAGAGTTAAGAATGGTATTTTAAAGAAAAAAGATAAAATTAAAGTAATGAGTACTGGACAAGTTTGGAGTATTGAAAAGATTGGTATCTTTACACCTAAACGGATAGATACTGATGCACTAAAAACGGGGGAAGTAGGTTGGGTTGCTTGTGGAATCAAAGATATTTTAGGTGCTCCTGTTGGGGATACTTTAACACACGAGAAATTTTCTAGCGAAAAACCACTACCAGGTTTCAAAAAAATAAAACCTCAAGTTTATTCTGGCTTGTTCCCTGTGTTATCTAAAGATTATGAAAACTTCCGTGATGCTTTAGGAAAGTTAAGTTTAAATGATGGTTCTTTATTTTATGAACCAGAAAATTCAGTAGCGCTGGGTTTTGGGTTTCGTTGCGGTTTTCTTGGTATGTTACATATGGAAATTATTCAAGAACGTCTAAAACGTGAATATCATCTTGATATTATTACGACAATCCCAACTGTAGTTTACCAAGTTGAACAAAATGATGGTATGGTCTTATATATTGATAGTCCAACTAAATTTCCGGCAGTAAATGATATTAAATATATTTTTGAACCCATTGCCCGTTGCAATATTTTAGTCCCAGCTAATTATGTAGGTAATGTAATTACCTTGTGTGTGGATAAGCGTGGCAAGCAACTGGATATGGTTTATTATGGTAATCAAGTTTCCTTGATTTATGATATTCCAATGGCAGAAGTCGTATCAGATTTTTTTGATCGTTTAAAATCAACTTCACGTGGTTACGCATCTTTAGAGTATAATTTTGATCATTTTGAAAAATCTGATATGGTACGAGTTGATATTTTACTCAATAACAATAAAGTTGATGCGCTAGCTGTTATCATTCATAAAGAACATTCGCAATCTAGAGGACGTTTTTTAGTTGAAAAAATGAAAGAGTTGATTCCTCGTCAGATGTTTGATATTGCTATTCAAGCAGCTATTGGCAATCATATTATTGCTCGATCAACTATCAAGCAGTTACGAAAGAATGTGATTGCGAAATGTTATGGTGGTGATGTAAGTCGCAAAAAAAAGCTTCTAAAGAAGCAAAAGGAAGGTAAAAAACGTATGAAACAAATTGGGAATGTAGAACTTCCTCAAGAAGTCTTTTTGTCAATTCTCCATGTTGGTAAAAATTGAACTCTTTGTATGAGAAATTAATGTGAAAAAATTAGTTGATATAGACTAATTTTTATTAGATAAGGTTAGCGTAATGGCACATACATTTTCACTCATTTTAGTTTTTATAACTTTATTGACTGGAGCAATTTGGATATTAGATCGTTTTTTTTTGAATAGGCAACATTTTCAAAAACATTCACAAAATTCTAGTGTATTGATTAAGGCACCTGTTCGACCTTGGTGGATTGAAAACAGTATTTCTATTTTCCCTATTGTCGCATTTGTTCTTTTTTTTCGTTCTTTTTTGTATGAACCTTTCCAAATTCCATCAGGTTCTATGATGCCAACATTGTTAGTAGGAGATTTTATTCTTGTAGAAAAGTATTCTTATGGTTTAAAAGATCCAGTTTGGCGTACTCAATTGATTAACACAGGCAAACCAGAACGTGGGGACCTTGTTGTATTTAAATATCCTAGTCAACCAAATATAGATTATATTAAACGAGTAGTGGGTTTACCTGGTGATACTATTCGGTATAGTGCCAACAAAGAAATTCATATTAAAAAGAAAGATGAAGTTCATTTTACTCAGATAAAGTTATTTAATTTTTACAAAAGTTCATTTATTCAAAATGGAGTACATTTATTTCAATTTGATGAGAAGTTAGGTGACATTAACCATCAAATTTTAATAAATCCGTTACGTAGTGATTATGTTGAGATATATGCAACTAGTAATGGTATTAATACATGGGTAGTTCCTGACGATCAATATTTTGTTATGGGTGACAATCGTGATAACAGTTCAGATAGTCGTTATTGGGGATTCGTTCCAAAAGCAAATTTAGTGGGTAAAGCAGTAGCTATTTGGATTAGTTTTGAGTTTGGACGTAATACAGACAGTATTTTCCCTCAGTGGATTCCAACTAATATACGTTTCCAACGAATTGGTAGGATTAATTAATCTGACTAATTGGTTATTTGAAATAAATTGAGAAAGTATGAATCCTCCAGTTTCTAAATTAGAAAGAAGAATAGGATATAAATTTACTAGCGATAACTTAATTCATTTAGCATTAACTCATCGTAGTGCAAATATAAAGCACAATGAGCGTCTTGAGTTTTTGGGAGATTCAATTTTGAGTTTTGTTATTGCAGATAATCTTTATTATCGTTTCCCAACAGTGAGTGAAGGTGATATGAGTCGTATGCGTGCAACCTTAGTTCGTGGTAATACATTGGCTGAGTTAGGTCGTGAATTTAAGTTAGGGAATTACTTAAAATTAGGATTAGGTGAATTTAAAAATAGGGGGTTTCTAAGAGATTCAATTTTAGCTAATGTTGTAGAGGCAATTATTGGTGCTGTTTATTTGGATAGTGATATTGAAATGGTACGTCTCATTGTCCTAAGTTGGTATCGAACTCGTCTAGAAGTAATTAAGCCAGGTATATCACAAAAAGATCCTAAAACGCGGTTGCAAGAATCTCTTCAAAGTAAAAAGAAACCTTTACCAATTTATACAATAATTAAAATTAAAGGCGAAGCTCATAATCAACAATTTACAGTATCTTGTAATATCGAAGGGATTAAGAATTTTATAATTGGTAAAGGTACTAGTCGTCGCAAAGCTGAACAAGAAGCTGCTAAAATAGCGCTTGGATTGCCTGAAATGAGCATATAAAATTATTTGAGGTTTATGTTTCATTGAAAAATAAAAAATCTAGTGTAAATAATCTACAGTATTGCGGTTTTATTGCTATAATTGGTCGTCCAAATGTTGGTAAGTCAACTTTGATGAACAGTATACTAGGTCAAAAAATCTCTATTACTTCTTGCAAACCACAAACTACTCGTCATCGCATTATTGGTATTGATACTGAAGAAAATTATCAATCAATTTATCTTGATACTCCTGGATTCCAGATTAAAGAAAAGAGCGCTATTAACCGTGTAATGAATCATGTAGCAAATAATTCACTGCATCATGCAGATTTGCTAATTTTTTTAGTTGATGCATTGAAATGGACTAAAGATGATGAGCGTCTGTTAATTAAATTAAAAAACTGCAATATTCCAGTAATACTTTGTATAAATAAAGTTGATTGTTTAAAAGATAGAAGTAGGGTGATGCTGCAAATGCAAGAAGTATCAATTAAGATGAATTTTACTACAATTATTCCCATTTCAGCAAAGTATAGTAGAAACATTGATATATTAAAAAAATATGTCCGTAGATATCTACCAAAATCCATGCATCATTTCCCTAGTAAGGATATAATACATTGTTCTCAAAGTTTTATGGCATCTGAAATTTTACGAGAAAAATTGATGCGTTTTACAGGTGATGAATTACCCTATTCTTTAACTGTAAAGATTGAAGATTTTGATTATAACACTGTTACTAGTATTTTATTTATTAATGCCCTTATTTTAGTTGAACGTAATGCTCAGAAAAAAATAGTAATCGGTAAATATGGAAAAAAAATTAAGACCATTGGTTCTGCAGCGCGGATTGATATGCAAAAAGCATTTAGTTGTCAAGTGTATTTAAAAACTTGGGTAAAAGTACAACTTGGTTGGACTAATAATCAAAGTAGATTATCTGAATTAGGTTATTTAGATTATTTATAAATACCTTTAATGTAATTAAGTAAAAAAACAGATAACTTAAATATGTTCTTAATAATTTGAATTTATCGTACTGGATTAGATTAAAGGTGATTGTTTGGATGAATTTCAACGTTGTTTTATTATACATCGTCGCCTGCATGGTGAATCTAGTTTAATCTTAAATATTTTTAGTGAGTTATATGGATGTATGACTCTAATATCAAAAGGTGTTCGTGTTCGTAAGCGTTCTAATTTGAAAGGTATTTTACAACCTTTTACTCCTTTGTTACTTTGTTGGTCTGGTAATTTTGGTTCATTGAAAACTTTGATTCAGGCTGAGCCTATAAGTATTGGATTACCATTATCTGGTATTAATCTTTATTCAGCGATGTATATTAATGAGCTTATAGGTCGGTTATTGATGCAAGAGGTAGCAATGCCCGGTTTATTTTATAATTATCTATCTGTTTTAACTAAACTTGCACAGGAAGATAACCCAGAACCGGCGTTAAGATGCTTTGAATTAGAGTTGCTCTCTGCTATAGGTTATGGAGTAAATTTTCTTTACTGTGAGGAAACAGGTTTCCCAATTAATCCTAACATGTTATATCGCTATTCTAGTCAGAAAGGGTTCATTATATCAATAATAAAGGATGATGCAACTTTTTTAGGAAATGAACTTCTTTTAATGAACAAACGCCAATTTATAACTAAAGAACAGTTAAGAGTAGCAAAACGATTTACTCGGATAGCATTAAAACCTCATATTGGAAATAAACCATTAAAAAGTAGGGAACTGTTTTTTAGAAAAAATTTATCTCATAGGAGTGTTAAAGAATGAATTCTGTATACTTAGGAGTTAACATTGATCATATTGCTACTTTGCGTAATGTAAGAAGAGAAAAGTATCCTGATCCTGTTCATGCTGCAGGAGTTGCTGAGAAAGCAGGTGCTGATAGTATCACTATCCATTTACGCGAAGATCGTCGTCATATTCTAGAGAATGATCTCTATCTTTTACGTCAGACTTTACAAACTCGTATGAATTTAGAAATTGCAGTATCAGATGAAATGCTTAAAATTGCTTTAAATGCTAAACCTGAATCTGTATGTTTTGTTCCTGAAAAACGTGAAGAATTAACAACAGAGGGGGGATTAGATATCAAAAAAAATTTCATCAAGATAAAAAAAGCGACAGAAATATTAACTTCTTCAGGAATTACAGTATCGTTATTTATTGATGCTGATCGTGAACAAATTAATGCAGCAAAAGAGTGTTCTGTTTCTTTTATTGAATTACATACAGGTCATTATGCTAATGCTCAAACAAAAAAAGAAAAAGAAGATGCATTAAAAAAAATTGCAATAGGAGCAAGTTATGCAAGTGAACTCAATATATCAGTCAATGCTGGTCATGGTCTAACCTATCATAATGTAAATCAAATTGCTGCTTTGCCAGAGATTTATGAACTAAACATCGGTCATGCAATTATAGCAAGGGCATTATTTGATGGTTTACAAAAAGCAGTTTCTGATATGAAAACGATTATAAGAGCATCTAGGGAATCACACTAAAGTATGGCAATTATAGGTTTAGGAGTTGATATTATAGAAATAAAAAGGATAGAAAAAGCGTTGGTTCGTTTTGGAATGTCATTTACGCATCGGATTTTAACAGATTTGGAAGTTGAAAGTTATAATAGATTAAGACGGAAAGAAAGGTTTCTAGCCAAACGTTTTGCAGTGAAAGAGGCAGCAGCGAAAGCATTGGGGGTAGGTGTTGCTCATGGAGTTTCTTTTCATGATTTTATTGTTAGTAATAATGATAGCGGACAGCCTATTTTAAAGCTAATAAATAAAGCTGAAGAGATAGCTTCATCTATCAATGTTGCTTTTAATCACATCTCTATCTCTGATGAATATCATTATGCTATGGCAACAGTTATCTTTGAATCATAAGTTTTGAAATATCTCTTAGAATTCCTCTTTTCTTTTCTTTTTACTTTTTCTTGAATAAAAGTTATTGTTATCCGGAATACTATGCATGATTTTATCATGTTAGCATATTTTTGTTCCTTTAAATTATTAGATATTTGATAAAATATTTAGGATTTCAATATGGTAGCGATAAGAAACACACACCTAAGTTCTGACAGACAGTTTGATTTAGAACAATGGATAGCTTGTCTCGGTCAAAATACAGAAACTAGCAAGTGTTTAAAAGAGGTTTATCGTCATTGTGAAAGAGTCATTTCTAATCATGAGAAAGGTGATTTACTATTATGGCGTGGTCGTGAAATGATTGAAATCTTGATTACTTTATCAATGGATAAAATGACGTTGATTTCTGCTCAATTATTTCCTATTTTTTCAAGTAATCAGCTTTATGCAAAAGTATTAGAAAAACATTATGATAAAGATATTATTAAAGTAATTTATGGTGTAAAACAAATGGCAATTGTTACGCAGCTTAATCTAAATTTGAAAGGTGATAGAATATCAGGTCAAATTGATAGTTTGCGTCGTATGTTATTAGCAATGGTTGAAGATTTTCGTTGTGTTTTAATTAAATTAGCTGAATGTATTGTTAATTTACTTGAAGTTAAAGAAGCTCCAGATTATATACGTAAAGCAGTTTCTAAGGAGTGTGCTCAGATTTATGCTCCATTAGCAAGTCGTTTGGGTATAGGTCAATTTAAATGGGAAATTGAAGATTATTCATTTCGTTATCAGCAACCAGATACTTATAAGTTAATTGCAAGACAGTTGTCAGAACGTCGTATTGTTCGAGAAGAATATATTAAAAAATTTATTGATAATCTTACAACGCAAATGAGTGTTTTTCGTATTAATGTTAAGGTTAGTGGTCGTCCTAAGCATATATATAGTATATGGAAAAAAATGCAAAAAAAAGGTTTAGATTTCAATGAACTGTTTGATGTTCGGGCTGTTCGAATTATAGCTGAAACATTAGAAGATTGTTATGCTGTATTAGGTATAATTCATACTAAATATAATTATTTGCCAAGCGAATTTGATGATTATATTGCTAATCCTAAAAGTAATGGTTATCAGTCAATCCATACTGTTATATTGGGTCCAGAAGAAAAAACTATAGAAATTCAGATACGTACCGAAAAGATGCATATAGATTCTGAGTTAGGTATTGCTGCTCATTGGAAATATAAGGAAGGTAACAATCAAGGTCTGAGTGAATGTGATAAGAAAATCATTTGGTTACGTAAATTACTCGATTGGCAAGAAGAAATGTTAAATTCTAGAGAATTATTTCATCAATTACGCAGTCAAATTTTTACTGATCGTGTCTATACTTTTACTCCAAAAGGGAATATTGTTGACTTACCAATAGGATCTACGCCTTTAGATTTTGCTTATCACATTCACTCAGAAATTGGTCATCGTTGTGTTGGAGTTAAAGTCAATGGTTGTATTGTACCATTTACTCATAAATTAATGATGGGAGATCAAGTTGAAATTATAACACAAAGAGAAGCTACTCCATCTCGTGATTGGTTAAATTTATCTAATGGGTTTATTTATTCAAATCGTGCACGTTCTAAAATTAATGCTTGGTTTCATAAAAAAAATCGTCAGAAAAATATTGAATCAGGTCGAGAATTTTTAGGAAATGAATTGATAAAAATTGGAAGCACTTTAAAGCAGGTAAATATTTCTGTTTTGAAGCGATTTCATTTGAATACTTTTGATGAATTATATCTTGGTGTTGGTACAGGGAAATTACGTATTAATCAAATTATTAATTATATTAATAATTTCTTAATACAAAGGAAAACTGTCACTGAAGAAAATAGACATATTATAAAAAAACTCAATAGATTTAAAAAGGATGATTTATCAGTAAATAAATTTAGTAATTCTGCTATTACTGTTGAAGGTGTTGATAATTTAATGATTCATCTTGCTCGTTGTTGTACTCCAATTCCTGGCGATAATATTAAAGGTTATATTACTCAAGGTCGAGGCATTTCAGTGCATCGTAATGATTGCGATCAGTTAGAAGAACTTAGATTACACGACCCAAAACGTATTATTAATACGATATGGGATAGCAATAGGTTAATTGGTACTTATATTTTAACAGTTCGTATTGAAGCCATCGAACGCATCGGATTACTTAGAGATATAATAAGTATTCTTGATAATGAAAAAGTAAAGGTCAGCAATATAAGGAGTAACTCTGATTATAATCGTCAAATTTTGGTCATAGATCTTGATCTAGAAGTTTCTGATGTTGAGATGTTGTTGCCAGTTTCAAGGTATCTTGAAAAAGTTAAGAATGTAATTTTAGTTAGACGATTATAACCTAGTATTTATTGGTAATAATATAGTTTATTTTGATGATTTTTACTTTAATTTTAATTTTGAGAAATATCTTAGAAAAGTTATACTTATTCATCTAGTGTTATTAGATAGTATTCTACAGTTAGTATGTTTACGTTGTAGTGATAAAAACCTTTTGTTACACTTTCTGCAAGGTTCCAAGTTTCTTTAGTTAAGGATAAAAACATTTCAATTAATGTTAGGTTCAGTATGGCTACAAATTATATTTTTGTCACCGGTGGTGTTGTTTCCTCTTTAGGTAAGGGTATCGCAGCAGCTTCTTTAGCTTCTATTTTAGAAGCCCGTGGTCTCAAAGTAACACTTATGAAACTTGATCCTTATATCAATGTTGATCCTGGTACTATGAGTCCAACTCAACACGGTGAGGTTTTTGTTACAGAAGATGGAGCTGAAACTGATCTTGATCTTGGTCACTATGAGCGATTTATTCGTACTAAGATGACTAGGAGTAATAATTTTACAACAGGCCGTGTCTATGCTGATGTTTTACGTAAAGAACGTCGTGGTGATTACCTAGGTGCAACAGTTCAAGTAATTCCACATATAACTAATTCAATTAAGGATCGTGTAATTTTAGGTTCTAAAAAATATGATATTGCTATTGTTGAGATTGGAGGTACTGTTGGTGATATTGAATCTTTGCCGTTTATGGAAGCGATTCGACAATTAGCTGTTGAGTTAGGTCGAGGGTATACTATGTTTATGCATTTAACTTTAGTACCTTATCTAGCATCGGCAGGTGAAGTAAAAACTAAACCAACACAGCATTCTGTTAAGGAACTTTTATCGATAGGTATTCAACCAGATATTTTAATTTGCCGTTCAGATCGTATTCTTCCAGCAAACGAACGTAAAAAGATTGCACTTTTTTGTAATGTACCGGAAAAGGCAGTAATTTCGGTAAAAGATGTTGATTCAATTTATAAGATTCCTCAATTAATTAAAGCTCAGTATCTTGATGATTTAGTGTGTGATCACTTTAAAATCAATGCTCCTGAAGCAAATCTTTCTGAATGGGAGCAAGTAATTTATGAAGAAGCAAATCCAACAGGTGAAATAACTGTTGGATTAATTGGTAAGTACACTGAACTGCCAGATGCGTATAAATCTGTCAATGAAGCATTAAAACATGCAGGACTTAAAAATCGTCTGAGTATTAATATCCATTATATTGATTCTCAAGATGTAGAAAATAGAGGTATAGAAATTTTCAATGGTTTAGATTCTATTTTAGTTCCAGGTGGTTTTGGTGATCGTGGTATTGAAGGTAAAATTCGAGCCGCTCAGTACGCACGTGAGAATAATGTTCCCTATCTAGGAATTTGTTTAGGTATGCAAGTTGCCTTAATTGAATATGCACGTAATGTTGTAGGTATGCAAGGTGCTCATTCAACAGAGTTTGATAAAAAAACAAAGTATCCGGTAGTAGGACTAATAACAGAATGGATAAATGGTGAAGGGGAAATTGAAGAACGTACGGAAAATTCCTATCTTGGAGGCACTATGCGTCTTGGCCTACAGTTATGTTACTTAGAAAAAGGAACAAAAACGTATGAAGTATATGGCAATAGAAAGATTTATGAACGTCATCGTCATCGTTATGAGGTAAATAATAATTTTCGTTTACAAATTGAAAGCGCTGGTCTAAAAGTATCTGGTTTATCTGCAGATAAAAAACTAGTTGAAGTAATTGAAAATCCAGATCATCCATGGTTCATAGCCGCACAATTTCATCCTGAGTTTACTTCTACACCTCGTGATGGACACCCTTTATTTACTAGTTTTGTGAAAACCGCAAGGCAATTTCAGCGTGGTGATAGGTATTAAAATTAATTATATGTTTATTAATCTTATTTTTATAATAAATTAGAGAGAAAATTAATGTCTAAGATTGTTAAAATTCAAGGTCGTGAAATTATTGATTCACGTGGGAATCCTACTGTAGAGGCTGAAGTACATTTAGAAGGTGGTTTTGCAGGTATGGCCTCTGTTCCGTCTGGTGCATCTACTGGTTCTCGTGAAGCGCTTGAGTTACGTGATGGAGATAGTCGCTTCCTAGGGAAAGGTGTTCTTAAAGCTGTCTCATCTATTAATAAAGCAATTTCTGAAGTTTTACTTGGTAAAGATGCAACAGAACAGTCCTATATTGATGAACTTATGATTAAGCTAGATGGTACTGAAAATAAATCTCAGCTTGGTGCTAATGCTATTTTAGCTGTTTCTTTAGCTAATGCAAAGGCAGCAGCTGCCTTTAAAAACATGCCTTTGTATAAGCATATTGCTGATTTAAATGGGACTTCTGGTCAATTTTCTATGCCTTTGCCAATGATGAATATTATTAATGGAGGCGCACATGCTAATAATAATATTGATATTCAGGAATTTATGATTCAACCAGTGTCTGCTAGAAGTTTTAAAGAAGCCATATGTATTGGTTCAGAAGTTTTTCATAATTTAGCCAAAGTCCTCAGATTAGAAGGATTAAGTACTGCAGTTGGTGATGAAGGTGGTTTTTCTCCTAATTTAACCTCTAATATTGCTGCTTTAGATATTATTAAAGAGGCAGTAGAAACATCTGGTTATGTATTAGGTAAAGATATTACTTTAGCTATGGATTGTGCTGCATCTGAATTTTACGATAAAATATCTGATCATTATCATATGAAAGGAGAAAATAGAATCTTTTCTTCTAAAGAGTTAAATCATTATTTAGAAGATTTAACTAAACAGTATCCTATAATATCTATTGAAGATGGTCTTGATGAATCAGATTGGGATGGCTTTAAGTACCAAACGAAACTATTAGGGAATAAAGTTCAGTTAGTAGGTGATGATTTATTTGTTACTAATACTAAAATTTTTTCTCAAGGTATAGAGAAAGGTATTGCTAATTCTATTTTGATAAAATGTAACCAAATTGGTTCTTTAACAGAAACTTTAGCTGCTATTAAGATGGCTAAAAATGCAGGTTATGCTGTTATAATATCTCATCGTTCTGGTGAAACTGAGGATGTAACTATCTCTGACCTATCAGTAGGAACAGCTTCAGGTCAGATTAAAACAGGTTCTGTTAGTCGTTCTGACCGAGTTGCTAAATATAATCAACTTATTCGTATAGAAGAAATGTTAGGTGAACGCGCTGTCTATAATGGTCTTAAAGAAGTTAAATGTCAGTTTTAATATATTTATTAATAGCATTAATTCGAAGTTTTTTAATCTTCATTTTAATTTCTTTCCCTTGCATATTATTTTGAATAATAGTGCTTATATTTACTGATAAAGCAGCTTGGTAAGCGGAAAGAAAAAACTCTCCTTGTGGATAAGAATGTGTTTTAATTTGTAACTCCATTCCTGCTGTTTGCTGGATAGCTTGGCAGCAGGTAATTAGCTGTTGTAAGCGTTTTGGTTTTCTCCAAACATTTGCTCTGTCAAGAATTTCGAGTATTTTAGATGCATATAATGTATTACCTTGGCATATATATTGGTATTCTTCACATACTAATACAGCTAATTCTTTAAATTTATTAGGTGCTTTTATTCGATTTAATATTTTTTTAATTATTTGTTTTCTAACATGGTTTTTAAAATTAATTTGATTATCTAGGTACTGGATTTGCGCGGCAAATCGGACAGATAATGATGTAGACAGTAATGCTATTTGTTTTGCAATAATAAGAGGAAAGATTTTACTATTTTGTTTTTTTGAAAATTCAAATGCAGAATGTAGTTCTGGAATAATTTCTTTAAGGGCTCCGCATTGATATAGGACAGATAAAAATACATCAGGATTATTAGTTTTTAAAGATTTATGCCATTCTTGCCAAATTCTTTCTGGTGTTAATTGTTTTAATTCGCCTGAACTACTTATTTGAGTCATAATCTTAATAGTTTTAGGTTCTATTTTAAATCCTAAATATGCAAGTTTTGCAGCAAATCTAGCTACTCTTAGTACACGTAATGGATCTTCTGAAAATGCATCAGAGACATGACGAAGAATCCGGTTGTCTAAATCTTTTTGTCCATTGTATGGATCAATAATTGTTCCAATATTATTTTTAGCTATTGCATTAATAGTTAGATCTCGACGCATCAAATCTTCTTCCAATGTAACATCAGAAGAAAAATAACATTCAAATTCAGTATGTCCTATTCCAGTTTTTTTTTCTCGTCTTGCTAAGGAGTATTCCTGTTTATTTTTAGAATGTAAAAAGACAGGAAAATTTTTCCCAACAGGAATAAAACCTTGAGATAGCATTTCTTTTGGTGAACTTCCTACCACTACCCAGTCCATATCATTTACATCAATATTTAGCAATTGATCTCGTACAGCGCCACCAACTAAGTATACTTGCATTTGTTTTTTCCATATTTACTAATAGGTTAGATTTTAAAAAAGATAACTAAAATATTAATTTAAAGAAACGACAGCATATAAATTAGACTATTTTTTAGTATCTTATTGGTATGTTTTTATTAATTTTTTAGTATTTTCAATAGCTGTTTTTAATCTCAATTTTTGATAGGCTTGTAATTGGATTTTTAGAGATTCTTTAACTATTCGTTTATTATGTGGATATTTATTTTGGATTTTCTGAGTACGATTAATTGCCGCTATCCAAGCTCTTCTTTTTAAGTAAAAATAAGCTATTGCTAAATGATGTTCTGCTAATCGATTTTCAAGTTCAAATATATATCTTTTAGCGTCTTTAGCATAAGAACTAGTTGGATAACGTTCTAGTAATTGTTTGAAATCAGTTATAGATATGTTTGTTAGTTCAGTGTCTCGATCGCTTCGATTAATACGGAAGAAATCATACAATTTGTTTTTGTCTTGTTTCATATGTGTTAAACCTTGCATATATAATACCCAATCCATTTTCTCATGAGCTGAATTCCATTGAGAAAAACGTTTGATGTTAGCAAGAGCAAATGTCAAATCATTATTTCTATAGTAAGCATAAATAAGATCTAATTGTATTTGTTTAGCATATGGAGATAAAGGATAAAGATAATGTAATTCTTCTAGTTTTTTAATAGAAACTGACCAGTTAGAAGAATTTAAAATATTTTCTCTTTCTAAGTAAGAGTCAGAAGATTCAATATTAGGAACTATTTCTTTATGCATTGAACAACCAAACAATAACAATAATGTAAATAAATATGATAAAACTTTCTTTTTCATATATAAGAATATATTTCCTTGCATTTAAATAATTGCAATTTCTATTATTAATTAATAGTAGTGCTGGATATAATAGTTCAGATTATCCCATAATAGTGGTTGTTGATCTCATAATTTTTAAAAAAGTTCAAATATGTTCAATCAGATTAAATTAATAGATATAGTAAAAAATAATCAGTCAGGACAAAGATTAGATCAAACTGCAACTGAATTATTTAGTGATTTTTCTCGTTCTCTTATAAAAAAATGGCTTTTAGATGGCAAAGTGTATGTTAATAATTTAATAATTACCAAACCTAGTACCAAGGTAAAAATGGGACAAACAATCAGAATTGAACTTGAGTTTCAGAATAAAAAGCAACACTTGGAAGCTCAAAATATTTTTCTTGATATTGTTTATGAAGATAATTATCTTTTAGTGATAAATAAACCGCGTGATTTTGTTGTTCATCCTGGTGCTGGAACGTATGATGGTACTTTGCTGAATGCATTGCTTTATCATTACCCAGGTATTGAAAAAATACCGAGAGCTGGTATTGTTCATCGTTTGGATAAAAATACTACAGGTTTAATGATTATCGCAAAAACATTACCATCATATACATATTTTGTTCAGGAATTTCAAAAAAGAAATATTATTCGTGAATATGAAGCCATTGTTATTGGTACAATTACTTTTTCTGGAAAAATTGATGAGCCTATTTCTCGTCATTCAACTAAACGTACTTTAATGGCTGTTTCTCCAATAGGTAAGTATGCAATTACTCATTATCAAGTAATTGAATGTTTTCGTGAATATACTCACCTTCACTTGCGTTTAGAAACAGGACGTACTCATCAGATTCGTGTTCATATGTCTTATTTACAACATCCTTTGTTAGGTGATTATTCTTATGGTGCTTACATGAAAATTCCAAAAGGAGCTTCAAAAACATTAGTTGAAATGATTCGTGCTTTTGATCGTCAGGCTTTACATGCTAGTACCCTTAAATTTAAGCATCCAATAACAGGAAAAATGATGAAGTTTCATTCTTCTTTACCCAGCGATATCCTTTCAATGATAAAAATTTTTCGTGAGGATATTAGATCTTATAATTTATAAACATATGTTCAGTTATATCATTCCTAATTGGGTAGTGCCTAAACATGTTAAAGCTATATCATCAACTCGAGTTGGTGGTTTTTCTTCCTTTCCATACAATGAATTAAACCTTTCCATTCATGTTGGAGATGATTTGGATTTAGTTCATAAAAATCGCCAGTATTTAACAAAACTGACTGCTATGCCATCATATCCTGTTTGGCTTAAACAGACTCATTCAAATTGCGTGGAAGAAGTATTTTATCCACCTATTGATATACTAAAAGCTGATGGAATTTTCACTCAATCTGATAATATTATTTGTGCTGTGATGACGGCTGATTGCCTTCCTATTTTGCTTACTGATATACGAGGTACTCAAATTGCTGCATTGCATGCTGGTTGGAGGGGTCTTGCTAATGGCATAATTGAGAATGCGTTAAATAAATTTGATGGAGAGGTTATTGCTTGGTTAGGCCCTACAATTAGTAATTCATTTTTTGAAGTCGGAGAAGAAGTCATACAGGCATTTGTTGATGCTGATATTAGTATGTTTCAATCTTTTCAATTGAAACAATCTGTTAATAAATATCTAGTTAACCTACCTTTACTAGCAAGCAAATTACTTCATAAAATAGGTGTAACAAAGGTAGTCAATAGTGGGTTATGTACTTTCAATAATGATTGTTTTTTTTCTTATCGGCGAGATGGTGTTACTGGACGTCAGGCCTCTTTTATTTGGATTGAAGATTAATACCCTAAATTATAAACGTAAAAAAGGTAATTTATTTTTTAATTAAATTGCTTTAAGAGAGTTGAGATGCATCTGGATAGGTTTACTGATAAATTACAATTAGCTATTTCTAATAGTTATGATTTAGCATTAAGTCATCTTCATAAATATATAGAACCCATACATTTAATGCGTGCATTACTGGATGATCGAAGTGCAAATTCTATTCGTGTTTTATTAACTATGCTAGATATTGATATTTTTCAAATGAATTCAAGATTAAATTTCTTTTTAGAAAATGTATCAAAGGCAAGTAGTATTGATAATGAACTGAAATTTTCTAGTTCTATAGGACGATTATTTAATTTATGTAATCTTATAGCAAAAAAACGTCAAGATTCTTATATATCACCTGAAGTATTTTTACTTGCAGCAATTGAAGATAACGGCGTTCTAGGTATTTTGTTAAAAAAATTTTATCTAACAGAAGAAAAACTATTAGATGTAATAGAGCAAATGCATAAAAGTAAGCAAATTAATATTAGCAATACTAAAGAATTAAAAGGAGTATTAAACAAGTTTACTATTGATTTAACAAAGCATGCAAAGGAAGGAAAGATTGACCCTGTAATTGGTAGAAATAATGAAATTCGTCGGACTATACAAATACTACAAAGAAGAAGTAAAAATAATCCAGTTATTATTGGAAAGCCTGGTGTAGGGAAAACTGCTATTGTTGAAGGGTTAGCACAACGTATTGTAAATAATGAAGTTCCAGAAGGATTGATAGGAAAACGTCTTCTTATTCTTGATATGGTAGCACTTATAACTGGTGCAAAATATAGAGCTGAATTTGAAGAACGTCTTAAATCAGTATTGAATGAAATTTTTCATCAAGAAGGTAATATAATACTTTTTATTGATGAGTTGCATACTATAGCAGGTGTAGGTAAATCTGAAGATGCAATAGATGCTGGAAATATATTAAAACTAGCTCTTTCTCGTAGTGAATTACATTGTGTAGGTGCGACAACTTTAGATAAATATTGTCAGTATATTGAAAAAGATCCTGCTATTGAGCGTCGTTTTCAAAAAATTTTAATCGATGAACCTACAGTAAACGATACTATTTCAATATTACGTGGTCTAAAAGAGCGTTATGAACTTTATCACCATGTCGAAATTACAGATCTTGCTATTGTAGCATCAGCTAGTTTATCACATCGTTATATTTCAGATCGGCAATTGCCAGATAAAGCTATCGACTTAATGGATGAAGCAGCATCAAGTATTCGTATGCAAATTGATTCTAAACCAAAATCTTTAGTTCAGCTTGAACGAAAAATTATTCAACTTAAAATTGAGCAAAAAGCATTAAATAGTAAAAATGATATGGTTAGTAAGAAGCGATTAGAGACTATTAAATTAGAATTAAAAGATAAAGAAAATGCTTTTTCTAAACTGGAAAAAATATGGAATTCGGAAAAAGCAATGTTATCAGATGCTCAATATATGAAGAGTGCATTAGAGCAAGCTCGAATAGATATGGAATGTGCAGCTCGAATTGCTGATTTAAATAGAATGTCAGAGTTACAGTATAGCCGTATTCCTAAGTTAGAAAGGCAATTAAAGCAAATTATTCAATCTGAAATAAAAGAATCAACACTGTTACGTAATAAAGTAACTGACCATGAAATTGCAGAAGTACTTTCTAAGCAAACAGGTATTCCGGTATGTCAAATACTTACAGAAGAAAAAGAAAAATTACTTTGTATGGAAAATTTCCTACATCAGAGGGTCATTGGTCAAAGCAAAGCTATAAAGGTGGTATCTGATGCTATTAGACGAAATAGATGTGGTTTATCTGATCCAAATAAACCAGTAGGAACATTTCTATTTTTAGGACAAACTGGGGTGGGGAAAACAAAACTTTGTAAAGTATTAGCATATTTTATGTTTAACAGTGAAGATTCTTTAATTCGTCTAGATATGTCAGAGTTTATGGAAAAACATTCTGTTGCTCGTTTAGTTGGTGCTCCTCCAGGTTATGTTGGTTATGAAAATGGTGGTTATTTAACAGAAGCTGTACGTAGAAAACCTTATTCTGTAATATTATTAGATGAGATAGAAAAGGCACACCCTGATATATTCAATATTTTATTGCAGGTGCTTGATGATGGGCGTTTAACAGACTCTCAGGGCCGTACTGTTAATTTTCGTAATACAGTTATAATTATGACATCCAATTTAGGATCAGAATGGATTCAAAGAAATACAGTTCTAGATTACCAAGAAATTAAAAATGAAATCATGGGTCTACTTAATAAACAATTCCGTCCAGAATTTTTAAATAGAATAGATGAAAATGTTGTATTTAATCCTCTTACTATAGATAATATAAAAAAAATTGCAAAGATTGAGTTAGAAAATTTGATTAATCGTATGGAAATAAATGGTTACGAACTTAATGTATCGAACGATGTTTTAGATTTTATTGCTCAAATTGGTTTTGACCCGCTATTTGGCGCAAGACAATTAAAGAGAGCGATACAACAAAAAATAGAAAACCAACTCGCCAGAGTAATTCTCTCTGATGAATTTTATAGAGATAAAAAAATAAAATTACTAGTTAAAAAAAATGCAATTTCCGTTAGTTAAATGAAACTATTATTGAAAAATTTATCTTTTTAATGCATTTTAGTCAGTTCCGCTATTTCACGAGTTTGATTAATGATAAATTTTATGTTTCTCGCACCTGCACCAACTAAGTTTCCTGAATTCAGATATTCAATACCCCCAGCATAATCTGTTAAAATAGCACCAGCCTCTCTAGCAATTAGTATCCCTGCAGCTATATCCCAAGGTTTTAAAGCTAATTCAAAATAAGCATCAATCCGACTTGCTGCAAGGTAACAAAGATCTAAAGCTGCAGAACCAGTACAGCGTATTCCAGAAAAATTAGTCAGCATAGAAGTCATTATCTTTATGTAAGAATCAGAGTATTTTTTATTTTTAAATAGGAAGTTAGTCGCTACAATCATATTTTTTAGTTCCTTAACTTCTTTAATACGGATACGTGTATTGTTTAATCTCGCACCTGCCCCACGTTGAGCTGTAAATAATTCATTAAGCATTGGATCATATACACAGGCAACCTCGGCTTTATTATTTATACTAGCTGCAATTGATACTGCAAAATGTGGTAAGGATTTTATAAAATTTTTTGTTCCATCTAGTGGATCAATATACCATTGCACATTGCTGTGATTCCCCTTGATAAATCCCACTTCTTCTGAAAGAATGGAATGTGTAGGATATGCATTTTGAATAATATCAATGATTATAATTTCCGCTTCTTTATCTATATTTGTGACGAAGTCATTTGGTCCTTTTTGAGTTAATTTGAGTTTACCAAAATTTGAGAAGGACTTAGTGATATGGTTACCTGCCTTTCTTGCAGCACGAATCGCAATATTAAGCATTGGATGCATATAACTCTCCTCTCTATTATATTAGAGAATAATACTTTTGAAGCAAGTGTACTATGATTCTCAAAAAATGGAAGTATAGAATTCACAGAAAACTATACTTTTTCTGGCATCACTAGAAGAAATTAATAACATTGTTTGAGTATTCAATATTTGTTATCTTATTTTGGATTACACACTATAATACTTGACTATTTTAGTCAGGTATGTAAAAATCCTTCCCATGTAAAAGAAATCTAATATTTTGCTATGAAACTTACCTCTAGAGGAAGATATGCAACAACTGCTATGTTAGATCTAGCATTGTATTCAAGAGAAAGAGCGGTATCTCTTTCAGATATATCAGAACGCCAAGGTATTTCGCTTCCTTATTTAGGGCAGTTATTTTCAAAATTACGTAAGTCAGGGTTAGTTATTAGTATTCGTGGTCCAGGAGGTGGTTATAAACTTGGTGCAGATTCAATTGAAATTTCAATTGGTACTATAATTACTGCCGTAGATGGATCTGTTGATATAACGAAGTGTAATGGAAAAACAGATTGTCGAGCTGGTGCACCTTGTTTAACGCATGCATTATGGAAAGAGTTAGGTTCACGTATTAGTGAGCTTTTACATACTATTACACTAGGTGAACTTATGAATAATACTCAACTGCTTGAAATTTCAAATATTTTCAAGTAAAAGTTCTATTTAAATTAGCCATCTTCCATGATAATTTTTATTTTTTGGAGTAAAAAATGAAATTACCTATTTATTTTGATTATTCAGCTACATGTCCTGTTGATCCCCGTGTTGCTAAGAAAATGATTCAATATATGACAATGGATGGTAATTTTGGTAATCCTGCATCTCGTTCTCATCGATATGGTTGGCAGGCAGAAGAGGCAGTTGACTTAGCTCGTGAGCAAATTGCAAATCTGCTAAATGCGGATCCTCGTGAAGTTATATTTACATCGGGCGCAACAGAATCTGATAATCTTGCAATCAAAGGTGTTGCTCATTTTTACAATAAAAAGGGTAAGCATATTGTTACTTGTAAAACAGAGCATAAGGCTGTGCTTGATCCATGTCGTAAACTGGAACGAGAGGGATTTGAAGTAACTTATATTAAGCCTGAAGTTAATGGAATTATTGATCTTAATAAGCTGCAATCAGCTATACGGAAGGATACTATATTAGTTTCTATTATGCATGTAAACAATGAGATAGGCGTAATTCAAGATATTGCATCTATTGGTGATTTATGTCGTGAGCATAAAGCTATTTTTCATATTGATGCAGCACAGTCTGCGGGAAAGCTTCCTATTGATGTACAAAAGTTACATGCAGATCTAATTTCCCTATCTGCACATAAAATTTATGGTCCTAAAGGTATTGGAGCGCTTTATATCCGTCGAAAACCGCGTATTCGTTTAGAAGCACAAATGCATGGTGGTGGTCATGAACGTGGTTTTCGTTCTGGTACATTAGCTACTCATCAAGTAGTTGGAATGGGAGAGGCTTTCCGTATTGCCAAAGAAGATATGCAGAAAGATTTAATACATGCCAAGAAGTTACGTAACATTTTCTTAAATGGTATTGAAAATATGGAAGCAGTAACAATTAATGGTGATTTAAAGCAACGATTGCCTAATAACTTAAATATTAGTTTTGCTTTTGTTGAAGGTGAATCCTTATTGATGTCTTTGAAAGACCTTGCTGTATCATCAGGTAGCGCATGTACTTCAATTAGTTTAGAACCATCATACGTATTACGCGCGTTAGGTCTTAATGATGAGCTTGCACATAGTTCAGTTCGTTTTTCGTTTGGTCGGTTTACAACGGAAAAGGAAGTTGAATATGCAGTACGTCAAATTTGTATTTCAGTGAAGAAGTTGCGTAATATGTCTCCTCTTTGGGATATGTATAAAGATGGTGTTGATTTAAACTCTTTTGAATGGGTTCATCATTAAATAATAATTTCAATATCATGACATGATAAGTAAAATAAAAAAGGATATTAGTTAGAGGTTAAGTCATTAGAGGTAAAGTTAAAGGTTATGGCATATAGCGAAAAAGTAATTGATCACTATGAAAATCCAAGAAATGTAGGCTCCTTTGATAAAGAAGATCCAAATGTAGGAAGTAGTATGGTTGGTGCTCCAGCATGTGGTGACGTTATGAAACTGCAAATTAAGGTAACATCTAAAGGTATTATTGAAGATGCTAGATTTAAAACGTATGGTTGTGGTAGTGCAATTGCCTCTAGTTCATTGATTACTGAATGGGTTAAAGGTAAAAGTATTGATGAAGCAATTTCTATTAAAAATATAGAAATTGCTGAAGAGTTAGAGCTTCCTCCTGTAAAGATTCATTGTTCTATTTTAGCTGAAGATGCAATTAAAGCAGCAATTGAAGATTATAAAAAAAAACATTTTACTGCTTAAAAAGATAGCATTTAGCATTCTAACCTGATTTAGAGAGTTTTATATGGCAATCACGATGACAGAAATAGCAGCTAGAAGGATTAAAAGTTGCCTAAAAAATAGAGGTTCGGGTATTGGTTTACGGGTTGGTATAAAAGCCTCTGGTTGTTCTGGGATGACATATTTTCTAGAGGTTGCTGATACACTGAATAAAGATGATAAGGTCTTTGAATGTTGCATGGGAGTAAAACTAATTATTGATTCTAGAAGTTTGCTCCATCTTGATGGAACCAAACTCAATTATGTTAAAAATGGCTTGAATGAAGGTTTTGAATTTGATAATCCAAATGTAAAAAGTAAGTGTGGTTGTGGTGAAAGCTTTAATGTTTAATGTTATTTTATGTTGTTTTATTTTTTTATTAAAAAACTTAGGTCTGAGAACTGTTTTTGATGAATTATTTTGAATTGTTTGGTTTGCCAGTGCAATTTGGATTGGATAAGGTTTCTCTTTCTATTAAATTTAGAAAACTCCAGAGATGTTTTCATCCAGATAATTTTATAATTGCTTCAGAAGAGAAGCGTTCAGCAGCATTTAAAAAAACTTTGCAACTTAATGATGCATATCGAGTTTTAAAGTCTCCTATCAGTCGCGCTGAATACTTGTTAGCTGAAAAGGGCATACAAATTTCTAGACAAAAACCATTTAAAGACACTGAATTTTTAGTGAAGCATATAGAATTACATGATGAATTAGATCAACTATCTTTTGGTACTAATCCAAAATCTGCTCTTGCAGATTTTGATGGTAAGATTAGTAATTTATA
This sequence comes from Candidatus Photodesmus anomalopis, assembly GCF_000731785.2. Classification (NCBI taxonomy): domain Bacteria; kingdom Pseudomonadati; phylum Pseudomonadota; class Gammaproteobacteria; order Vibrionales; family Vibrionaceae; genus Candidatus Photodesmus; species Candidatus Photodesmus anomalopis. The sequence continues at coordinate 22,559 of NZ_JGVJ01000017.1, read as the reverse complement.
TGAACATCATTTGGTATTACTAGAACAGGAATTTCAGGATAATATGTGGATAAAAGCAGAAAGACGAGTTAATCAACTTAAATTTCTTGATAAATTAAAAAACCGGATTGAGCAAATTGAAGATCAATTATTTAACTAGATTCTAGGATAAAGAAAATAGGACATATTCATATATGGCATTAGTTCAAATTTCAGAACCTGTTCAAAACCATTCTTTGAATAAAAATAAATCTTCTGCAGGAATAGATTTTGGTACTACAAATTCATTAGTAGCTATTGTTAAAAATGGAGAAGTAAGAACTTGCTTAGATAATGAAAATCGAAGTGTTCTTCCCTCTATTGTCCATTATACACATAAGGATGTATTAGTAGGTTATAATGCAAAAGAAAAAGGCCAATCTGATTCTAATAGTACTATTACTTCTATAAAGCGATTTATTGGGCGTACACTTGATGATATTCGCTTGCGATATTCATTTTTGCCTTATTCATTCAAAAAAGGAACTGGTGGTTTGCCAGTGTTTCAAACTAATCAAGGCGATAAAAGTTCTATACAAATTTCATCTGATATTTTAAAGGTCCTTAGTTATCGAGCTAAGAAAGCATTAGGTAGTGAACTTGACGGGGTGGTCATTACAGTACCAGCCTATTTTGATGATGCTCAACGTATGAGCACTAAAAATGCAGCAGCTGTTGCTGGTCTTAATGTTTTACGTCTGTTAAATGAACCAACTGCAGCAGCTATTGCTTATGGTTTAGAATCAACAAGTAAAGAAGGCATTATTGTAGTTTATGATTTAGGTGGTGGTACATTTGATATTTCAATTTTACGATTATCATCAGGTATTTTTGAAGTTTTATCAACTGGAGGAAACTCTGAGTTAGGTGGAGATGATTTTGATTATTTGATTGCAGAGCATCTTCTCAATAAAATTAATCTAGAGGGCGAATTATCTGCTGAACAGAGTCGTATATTGCTTGATGTTGCAACTAATGCAAAAATATCTTTATCTAATGTAACTTCAGTTGAAGTTTCAATTTTTGGTTGGACTGGAATCATCACTTGTGAAGACTTGAATAAGATTATAAAACCTTTAGTAAAGCAAACTTTACTAATATGTAATAGAGCTTTAAAAGATGCAGAAGTTGATGTACAGGAAATTATGGAAGTAATTATGGTAGGGGGTTCAACTCGTATTCCATTAGTACGTGAAATGGTTGCTAATTTTTTTAGTCGTACTCCATTAACTAGTATTAATCCTGATGAAGTTGTAGCAATTGGTGCCGCTATTCAGGCTGATCTTTTAGTTGGTAATAAACTAAATGTAAATGCAAAAAATATGCTTTTATTAGATGTCACCCCTTTATCTTTAGGAATTGAAACTGCAGGTGGTTTAGTTGAGAAAATTATTCCACGCAATACTACGATTCCAGTAGAAAGATCACAAGAGTTTACAACATTTAAGGATGCTCAAACAGCAATAACTATTCATGTCGTTCAAGGTGAACGTGAAATGGTTAGTAACTGTCGTTCATTAGCTAAATTTACTCTGAAAGTTCCACCTATGATTGCGGGCATTGCTCGTATTCAAGTAATTTACCAAGTTGATGCTGATGGTTTATTGTCTATTACTGCTGTTGAAAAAAGTACTGGAAAGAAAGTAGCCATTCAAGTGAAGCATTCCTTTGCTTTTAGTAATGATGAAATTCATGAAATATTGAGAAAATCTTTGCGTTATAATAAACAAGATATAAATGCTCGTGCCCTTGCAGAACAAAGAGTAAAGGCGGAGCGTATTATTGATAGTCTGATTAAAGCGATTCAAATCGATGGTGATAAAATGTTATCGGATTTTGAAAAGGATGAACTATTTAATGCAATTAATAAATTAACTAAACTTTCTAACGGTATTAGTGTTGATAAAATTAGAAATGGAATAAAAAAATTAGATGATGCTAGCACAGACTTTGCTACTCGTCGAATAAATAAGTCAATTAAAAAACTCTTGTCAGGAAAATCAATTAACGATATTTAAGAGATCAAATGTCAAAAATTATTATTTTACCAAATGAGAAATTTTGTCCAAGTGGAGTGGTATTAGAAGCAAAACCTAGTGAGTTACTTCTTGATGTAGCCTTGAGATATGGCATAGATATTGAGCATGCTTGTGAAAAATCATGCGCATGTACCACTTGTCATGTCATTATTCATGAAGGGTTTGATTCTTTAGAACCAAGTGATGAATTAGAAGACGATATGTTAGATAAAGCATGGGGACTTGATCCTCAATCACGTCTTTCTTGTCAAGCTAAAATCCTTGATGTAGATTTAGTGATAGAGATTCCTAAATATACATTAAATCATATATCTGAGAGATATTAGTAATCATTAGATTGATTATTTCAAAATTAGGTATCTTTATCCAAATTAAATGAGGTAATTTATAATGAAATGGACAGATTCACGTGATATTGCAATTGAGTTATATAACGCATTTCCTGATATTAATCCAAAAACGGTGCGGTTTACTGATTTGTATCGTTGGATTTTAGAGTTAGATGATTTTGATGATGATCCTAATCATTCAAATGAAAAGATTTTAGAAGCTATTATTTTATGTTGGATAGACGAATCAGAAAACTAAGGTGTATTTTTTATTTTGATTATTTCTCTTTTTAGGTTAAGTTTGAGTATCCTCCTTCTATTACTAGAAGTGTTTTTATCTTAATGAAGAAAAAAATTTTAAAGTAAATTTAATAAGGATGATTAAATGAGCCCTTTAGAAAGAACATTTTCTATTATTAAGCCTGATGCAGTAAAAAGGAATTTGATTGGTGAAATTTTTTTCCGAATTGAAAAAGCTGGTTTTCAAATTATTGCGGTTAAAATGCTTCATCTAACTGAAAAACAAGTAGATCATTTTTATTTTGAGCATAAGGATAAAGATTTTTTTCTTGAACTTAAACAATTCATGACTTCTGGTCCTGTTATTATTCAAGTTTTAGAGGGGGAAAATGCGGTTATTCGTTACCGTGAGTTGATAGGTACAATACCTCCTGAAACAGCAGTATGTGGGACAATTCGATCTGACTATGCTTTAGATATTTGTCATAATTCTATTCATGGTTCAGATACTTTGGAATCTGCTGCTCGTGAAATTAATTTTTTTTTCTCTTCCTCTGAAATTTATTCACGCCGTCTTTGTGGGTATGAGGGTACATAATTATTAATATTGTAAATTTATTTGATTTTGATCGTTCAAGTTTGCGTAGTTTTTTTGTCGAAGAATTAAAAGAAAAAGCGTTTCGTGCTGAGCAAGTAATGAAGTGGATTTACCACTTTGGTGTGAATGATTTTGATAAAATGACTAATCTAAATAAAAAATTAATAAAGAAATTAAAGTTTAGATGTAAAATTCAAGCACCTTTGATTTGCAAAACAAAATATTCTATTGATGGCACTATAAAATGGCTTATGCGAGTTGGGGATCAAAATATTGAAACTGTGTATATTCCTGAAAATGCTCGTGCTACATTATGTGTTTCTTCTCAAGTAGGTTGTGCACTTAATTGTTCATTTTGTTCAACAGCACAGCAAGGTTTTAATAGGAATCTTAAAGTATCTGAAATAATTGGACAAGTTTGGCAGGCAGCACGTGAAATTGTTATGAAAAAACAGTTTTCTTATTATCCAATTAGTAATATAGTAATTATGGGAATGGGAGAGCCCTTACTCAATGTAAAAAATCTCCTACCAGCTTTGCGTTTAATGCTAGATGATTTTGCTTTTGGCTTATCAAAACGTCATGTTACTGTTTCAACTTCGGGTATTGTGTCAGGTATTAATAAAATGACCGGTAATATAGATGTAGCTCTGGCTCTTTCTTTACATGCGCCTAATGATACATTACGCAATAGCATCATGTCTATAAATCATCGTTGGGGGATCAAAGAGTTGCTCGAATCGGTCCGTCGTTATATTAGTTCTTCACACGCTAATCGTGGAAAAGTTACACTAGAATATGTGCTTTTGGATCATATTAATGACGAAGTAGACCATGCTTGTGAACTAGCTGAGTTGATGAAAGATACACCATGCAAGATTAATCTGATTCCTTTTAATTCATATCCAGGTTCTATTTATAATAGAACGAGTAGTTCTAGAATGTCTCGTTTTTTCAAAAAATTAATAGAATATAATTATACTGTTACAGTGCGAAAAATTCGTGGTGCTGATATTGATGCTGCATGTGGACAGTTAGTGGGAGGGTTTATTGATCGAACTAGTCGAGATAATAGTATAATAAACGCTAAATTAATTCCATAAATAAGTAAAACAGCTATTCTAGATTTGTATTATTTTTTTAATAAAGGTTAAAAAAACATCGATTAGTTATTTACTTTATTTCTACAAGTTCTTTTTAAATACAAGAATCTATATTAAAATGGTAGGTTGGATTTAAATAGTAGAATGCTCAGTTTCAAAATCAGTCAAAGAATAAATAAAAAAATGAGTACTGAACAACAGAAAGAAAAAATTGGAACTATATTAAAAGTTCACCGAAAAAAACTTGGTTTTTCTCAAAAAGATATTGCAGATCGACTAAAATTGCGTTTATTTGTTATCCAAAGCATTGAAGAAAATCAGTTTACATCTAGTCAAGCAGTAACGTTTATTCGTGGTTACTTACGTTCATATGCTAAGGTGATCGGTCTAGATGAATCAATTGTATCCTATGCTTTAAAAAATTATGGTGAAATTCAATATCAAGAATATAGAATGTTAAGTTTTTCAAAAAAAACTAAACAAGACCGTCGTGATAGTTGGATTATGATGCTCACATGGGGAATATTTTCTATGATTATTGCTATTTCCTTTTTTTGGTGGTGGCAACAGAAAGAACAAAGCAGACTTGCTGTAACTCTTGGTGATAATACGAGAATATTTTCTTCAACCCAAGAAACAGGACAATTAGCTAATAATAGTCACTTTACTAATATTATGTTAAGCTCTAATGTACTTGATGAGCCTACTATTGAAAAAATGGTAGTGTCTAAAGCCACTAATAATGAAAATTTAGATGAATTTTCATCTATTAAAGAGTTAGATACTTCTTTAGAACTAGCTTTAGTTAAAGACGAATTATTCCCTATTTCTCTGGAATCTAGAGATAAAAAAATACTTACGATGTCATTTCAATCTGATTGTTGGATACAAGTTAAGGATTCCTCTGGAAGATTGCTATCTACAGGGATAAAAAAAGCAGGTCACAATTTAGAATTAATTAGTGTACTACCATTGAATATTATTTTGGGTGTCCCAGAAAGTGTATCCATGACATTTGCGGGTAAATCTATTGACCTATCTAGATACACCTCAGGTAAAGTAGCTAGATTCACTTTAGCTTAAAAAAGTAACATGCAATATACTGTTTCTATAAAACGTCGCCCTTCTACTCGTATTTATGTTGGTCATGTTCCCATTGGTGATGGTGCTCCCATATCAGTACAATCTATGACAAATACTAGAACGACAGATGTTAACGCAACTGTTACTCAGATTCATAATTTAGAGAAAGTTGGTGCGGATATTGTTCGTATTTCAATACCAACTATGGATGCTGCTGAAGCTTTTAAATTAATTAAGAAGCAAGTATCTATCCCATTAGTGGCAGATATTCATTTTGATTATCGTATTGCCCTTCAGGTAGCTAAATATGGTGTCGATTGTTTGCGTATAAATCCTGGTAATATTGGTAATAAAATGAGGGTTCGTTCTATTGTAGATTGTGCTCGCGATAAAAATATTCCAATTCGTATTGGTGTAAATAGTGGTTCAGTTGAAAAAGATATTCAATTGAAATATGGGGAATTAACACCATCTGCTTTAGTCGATTCAGCAATGAGACATATTGATATTCTTGATAGTTTAAACTTTTCACAATTTAAAGTCAGTGTAAAATCATCTAATATTTTTCTTGCTATTGATTCATACCGTCTTCTTTCAAGAAAAATAGATCAACCATTACATTTAGGTATTACTGAAGCTGGTGGTAGACGCGCTGGTACTGTTAAATCTTCTTTGGCTTTAGGTTTATTACTTATGCAGGGAATTGGTGATACCTTACGCATTTCATTAGCTGCAGATCCTGTTGAAGAAATTAAAGTTGGTTTTGATATACTAAAATCTTTACGAATTCGTTCCAGAGGCATTAATTTTATTGCTTGTCCAAGTTGTTCGCGTCAAGAGTTTGATGTAATTGGAACTGTTAATGCTTTGGAGAAGCGTCTTGAGGATATTATAACTTCAATGGATGTATCCATTATTGGTTGTGTTGTTAATGGGCCAGGTGAAGCTAAGCTTTCTCATTTAGGTCTAGCTGGACTCCATAAAAAAAGTACTCTTTATGAAGATGGGAATCGTCAAAAAGAGCGAATAAATAATGATAAGCTTATAAGTCAGCTAGAAAAAAAAATTCGGATTAAGGCATCAATGCTTGATAAAAAAAATCGTATTGATGTTACCGAAAATTAAATACTTATAATTAATAATAACTATATTACGGTAATTTTCTGTGATAAAAAAAATTCAAGCAATTCGCGGTATGAATGATTGTCTTCCAAGACAATCTTCTCTTTGGCAAAAGCTAGAGCATATTATTAGAAACGTAATTGGTGAATATGGTTATAGTGAGATACGTATTCCAATAGTTGAAATGACTGATTTATTTAGTCGTTCTATTGGTGAAGTCACCGATATTGTTGAAAAAGAAATGTATACTTTTAAGGATCATAATGGTGAAAGTTTAACATTACGTCCTGAAGGCACAGCTGGTTGTGTACGAGCTGGTATTGAAAATGGCTTATTATATAATCAAGAACAACGCTTATGGTATATGGGGCCTATGTTTCGTCATGAGCGTCCACAAAAAGGTCGTTATCGTCAGTTCCATCAATTTGGAGCTGAAGTATTTGGTTTAGAGGGGCCTAATATTGATGTAGAGCTAATCCTGATGCTTTCACGTCTTTGGTATGAATTAGGTATTGATAAATATATTCATTTAGAATTACACTCCCTAGGTTCTTTAGAGACTCGTATAAGATATCGTAGTGTTTTAATATCATATTTAGAAAAGCATATTGACTTGTTAGATCAGATATCAAGACAGAGAATGTATGTTAATCCGCTACGTGTTTTTGATACTAAAAATCCCAGTATTCAAAATATATTAGATAATGCACCTAATCTTTCTGAATACTTAGATGAAGATTCACATAAACATTTTATTAGTTTATGTGAATCTTTAGATTCACTTGGTATTAAGTATACTATTAATACTCGTTTAGTTCGTGGATTAGATTATTATAATCGTACTGTATTTGAATGGGTAACTGAAATTTTAGGAACACAGGGTACCGTTTGTGGAGGTGGACGTTACGACAGTTTAGTTGAACAGCTTGGTGGGAAAGCGACCCCTGCTATTGGTTTTGCTATTGGACTTGAACGTTTAGTTTTAATGCTAGAAAAACTTAAGTTAACTAAAGTTCATCGCACTGTTGATGTGTACATAGTAGCTTCTTCCAAGTATGCTACGCTTCCCTCTATAAAACTTGCTAATCAGCTTCGTGAAGAAATCCCTGGCTTACGTATAATGAATGATTTTAGTGGTACTAGCTTTAAGAAACAATTTAAACGTGCAGATAGGTTTGGTGCTGCTGTAGCTTTAGTTCTTGGCGCACGAGAGGTTTCTGATATGACAGTAGTGGTTAAGGACCTTTTGTCTGGTAATCAAAATATTTGCTTTCAAAGAGACTTATCTGTTCAGATAAAAAAGTTAGTTAATAAGAAGATAAATGTAGATATAAATTATTAATTATTTTATAAATAGTATAGGAACAATAGAACGTTGTTTGGTTTTGTTAAAGAAAAACCAATTATGACCGTTAAAAAAAAATGGCATAGTTATGCTTGGATTGTTTTTTTTATTGTCATAATAGGTTTAGCTATTTTATGCAGCTGGATTTATTACCAAGATATCATTTTTAGAAAACAGGAAATAGTTTCTCAAGAATATGTGAATCTCATTTCAGAGCTAAAAGTGCAGACTGAGAGTAATATAAATCAAATTGAGAACTTTATTGATTCAAATAAGCATTCTGAATATTCTATATTAACAGCATTACAATTGGCTAAAGTAGCGGTAGAAGCAGGTAATTTTGATGAAGCATTATCCCGGTTACAATGGGCTAAAACCAATACTAGAGATAAAACATTAAGCTCAATTATTTCTTATCGTATTGCTCGTATTCAACTTGAGCAAGCTGATTTTGACGCTGCTATTTTTGAATTATCTGCTATCAAAGTTCAGCTTTGGGAAAGCAGAGTTAAAGAACTTCACGGTGATATTTTGTTAAGAAAAGGCGATATAGAATCTGCACGTTCTATGTATGTCCAAGCTTTAAAGACAAGACAACAAGGGGACCAAATCTTAAAAATGAAATTAAATGATTTGGGTCATATAGGGTTAGATATACATGAACACTAAAAAGAGAATTGGTAGTATTTTTATTCTTATAGTATGTATGCATGTTTTTCTAAGTCTAGGTTGTGTTCAGGTAAAAGATCTAGCTACTTCTTCATTTTCTTACAAAAATAGCAAAAATGAGATTATACAACTGCAGGAATGGAAAACATCCGTTGGTGAAGGGGTTGGATATCATATCTCAAAATTAAGTCCAAAGTATGCTTATGGAAAAATTTATATAGCAAGCAGAAGTGGTTTAGTTAAAGCATTAGATCCAAAAAATGGACATACGCTATGGGAAACCAGTCTTGAGGAAAATAATATTTCAGCTCGTTTATCTGGTGGAATTTCAGCCGCGTACGGAAAATTATTTATTGGTAGTGAAAACGGTAAATTAATATCATTAGACGCTCAGACTGGTAAGCTAATATGGAATGTTAGGATTGGTAGTGAATTGCTTACTGTCCCCGTTACCAGTAATAATATGGTAATAGTTAATACTAATCAAGGTATGTTGCTTTCATTAGATCAACAAACAGGTCAACAAAATTGGATTATTAGTACTACAGTACCAAACATTAGTTTGCGTGGGGATAGTGTTCCTGTAATTGGTTTTGATACCGTTTTTTGGGGAACTACAGATGGTTTTTTAGCTGCAGCAAACCTAGAACAAGGAAAATTAATTTGGAAAAAAGCAATTAGAAAAACGACTAGTAAAAAGAATATGAAGGTTAATCATATTGTGGATATAGATGCATCACCATTGCTTTTAGGAAATACGATTTTTGTAATAGGTGTTAATACTCAGTTAGTTGCCATCGATTTGAATTCTGGCCAATTTATTTGGGAAAGCCCTTATTCTTCTGAAAAAGATATACAGAGCGATGGTAATCGTATATTCATTACAACTGATAATAATTGTCTTGTAGCCGTAGATATAAAGAATGGAAATGAAATTTGGAAAAATGAACAACTAAGAGATCGTGTTGTAACTGATCCAAAAATTATTAAGGAATATCTTGTCGTTGGGGATAATAAAGGTTATTTACATTGGATTGATCGAAGAACTGGTGAGTTTATTACTCAATATAGAGTTCATTATAGTGGTTTTTCAGTTGGACCAATTGAACTTCCTGAGGGATATTTATTAACTACACGTAATGGAGAAGTAAGGAAATTTAAGATTAATTAGATCATGTGTTATTATTTTAAATTTATATTCATATATAAATAGGTTAACTTTAGTTGGACTATTGTAATTTAAAACCTTGTTCTTTCTTTTTACTTAAGCATATTAAACTAGAAATTCATATTGACAAGAGGTTTTATGCTCCCTGTTTTTGCTATTATTGGTCGTCCTAATGTTGGTAAATCGACTTTGTTTAATCGATTAACTCATACTAGGGAGGCACTTGTTGCTAATTTCCCCGGTTTGACACGTGATCGTAAATACGGTCGTGCTAAATATGATAACCAATCATTCATAGTAGTTGATACTGGTGGTATTGATAATGCTAATGTTCAGCAAAGTTTAGAAAGCAAAATAGTCAAGCAGACATCAACTGCAATTAATGAGGCTGATGTCGTATTGTTTATATTGGATGCCCGTGTAGGTTTAACAATTAAAGATCAACTAATTTCTAAACATTTACATCGAATTAAAAAAACAACTATACTTGTAGTCAATAAAATTGAGGGTATTGATTCTGGTGTTGCAATATCAGAATTTTGGCAATTAGGTTTTAAGTGTATCTTTCCAATTTCTGCATTGAATGGTCATGGTATAAAAATTCTTATTGAGTATGGATTGAATTTATTTTCTAACGCATTGATTCATCAGGATCATATAACAAAGGAGAAATCTAGCTCCTTAATGGTACCCTCGATTAAGCTTGCCATTATTGGTCGTCCTAATGTTGGTAAATCGACTTTAATAAATCGTATTTTGGGCAAAGAACGTGTCATAGTAGATAATATAGCAGGAACTACACGTGATTCTATTTATATTCCAACAAAACGAAATGGACATAAGTATATATTAATTGATACAGCTGGTATACGACGTCGTAAAAATATTGATGAAATAGCCGAAAAATTTTCAGTAATTAAAACACTAGCATCGGTAAAAGATTCTAATGTTGTTTTGTTTATTATAGATGCTCATGAACATATCTCTGAGCAAGACTTAAGTATACTTGGTATGATATTAAATACTGGTTGCTCCATTGTAATTGTTGTTAACAAGTGGGATGCTTTATCTAAAGAAAAAAAAATATATCTGAGGAAAGAACTAGATCGTCGGTTACACTTTATTAATTTTGTTCGTATTCACTTTATTTCAGCTCTTCATGGTAATGGGATTAGATCTGTATTTAAATCTGTACAGGAATCTTATAAAGCTGCAACTATGCGTCTTGGTGCTTCAACATTAACGCGTATCTTAAAAATGGCAACTTCTGATCATCAACCACCAATAGTAGGTCTTCATCGAGTAAAATTGAAGTACGCACATCCTGGTGGCTATAATCCTCCAGTTGTAGTGATTCATGGCAATTTACTTAATGGGATCCCAGATTCTTACAAACGTTACTTGGTAAATTATTATCGTAAATCTTTAGGGATTATAGGAACACCTATTCATATTAAATTTCATAATAGTGATAATCCATTTAGTGTTAAATTAAAATAAAGTTAAAGAAATCTCCAGTTATTGCTTTTTATCTTGTTTCAAAAATAATATGGTTTAATTCACAGTAGACAGAATTTCTCCATCAAATAGTTTTGTTTTTAATTGATCTCCAGTTTTTATTTTGCAACTAGAGCGAAGTATAATTCCTTCTTTTGTTTGTGTAATTGAATAGCCACGTTTCAGAGTAGCTATGGGGCTGATAGCGTTTAATGCTTCTAGAATTAAAGAAAATTGATACTGATTATTAAGCAATTTTTTTTTAGTAATATCAATTAATTTTTGTTCATCATATATTAGTTGTTTTTCTAGTTTTTCTAAAAGATTTTTTGGGGAATATAATTTTAATTCTTGTTTGTTGCGCTGATTTTTTTGTTTACAGTTAGAAATGTAGTTTTTAATTAGATAATTTAAAGAACTTTCTAGAATATCTAGTCGTTGATATTCTTTATTAATTTGATAATTTGGATGTTTTTTTTCTAGACTATGATAATACTCAGTTATTTTTTTCTGTTGAAGAAATAGATGATGTTGGATAGTGCTAACTATTTTATAATATATATTCATTAAATTTTTTTCTTGGTTTTTTCTATCATGACTAACCATTTCTGCCGCTACTGAAGGTGTTGATGCACGGATATCGGATACTAAATCAGTGATGGTTACATCTGTTTCATGACCGATAGCACTAATTATTGGTATTTTGCTATTAGCAATAGTACGTGCAACTCTTTCCTGGTTAAAAGAGGACAAATCTTCTAAAGAACCACCACCTCGTGCAATGATAATTACATCACATTCATTACGGTTATTAGCTAGAAGAATTGCTTCTGATATTTTTAGTACCGCATGAGCACCTTGAACTACAGTAGGGTAGATTATTATTGATAGATTAGGGTCACGACGTTTTAGCACCTTGAGTATATCAAAAAGAGCGGCTCCAGTTTTTGAAGTAATTATTCCAACATTTTTAAGCTTTTTAGGTATTTTTTTCTTACAGAGACTTGAGAATAATCCTTCATTTTTTAATTTGATTTTTAATTCATAAAACTCTTGTTGAAGTCTTCCTTCACCTTTTATCTGCATATTTTGTATTATTAACTGATAATCTCCACGAGGTTCATAAACAGAGAGACGAGCCTTAACTATCACTGCTTCACCATTTTTAGGTTTGAAATTTACTCGCATATTATTGTTTTTAAACATTGCACACTTGATTTGAGCATGAGCGTCTTTTAGTGTAAAATACCAGTGGCCAGATATTGGCATGGATAGGTTGGATATTTCACCCACTAAGCAAAGGAAGCCAATTTTATTTTCAAGAAGCGTCTTAACTTCAGAGTTAAGACGAGATACAGTAAAAATATTCTGATTGGTTGAAAAAAGCATATTTTCATTTCTTTTATTTAGAATATAATTTTGAGATACCTAACATACTGTGACATTTAAATGCAAATAAAAAGTATAAAAATTTCTAGTACAGATTTTTCTTTGTGTATAATGTCGTACTAATTTAATTAGCTTTGTTGCAGTAGTTGATGATGATACGGATACAATAAGTTAGTTAATTTTTGTTACGTGAATAATTTTGTTATGAGATATTTATAGATGCTACGAATTGCAAAAGAGGCCTTAACTTTTGACGATGTCTTACTCGTCCCAGCAGAATCAAGTATTCTTCCTAATGCTGCTGATCTCCGTACTCAGCTTACTAAGGATATTATGTTAAATATTCCAATGGTATCAGCATCTATGGATACCGTAACAGAAGCTCGTTTGGCAATTGCCCTTGCTCAAGAAGGTGGTATTGGTTTTATTCATAAAAACATGTCAATTGAAAAACAAGCAGAGCAGGTCCATTTAGTAAAAATTTTTGAAACAGGTGTAATATCTTCTCCTATTACTGTTCAACCAGACGCTACGATATCAGACGTTATATCATTAACAGAAAAACATGGTTTTGCTGGTTTCCCCGTAGTTACTGACAATAGTGAACTTGTCGGTATTATTACCGGTCGTGATATTCGTTTTGTTACAGATCTTTCTAAAAAAGTCGAAACTGTTATGACTAGAAAAGAATCTTTGGTAGCCGTTAAGGAAAGAACATCTCGCAAAGAAGTTGAAGAGGAAATGCATAAAGCTCGAGTAGAGAAAGTATTAGTAGTAAATGATAAGTTTCAATTAACGGGTATGATCACTGCAAAAGATTTTCATAAAGCAGAATCTAAACCTAATGCATGTAAAGATTCTAAAGGTCGATTACGTGTTGGTGCTGCTGTTAGTGCTACTATACATAATCAAGAACGAGTAGAGGCATTGATTAAAGCAGGTGTTGATGTATTGCTTATAGATTCTTCTCATGGGCATTCTTTAGGAGTTTTAAATTGTATTCGTGAGACTCGTTCTGCATATCCAGATCTTGATATTGTTGCTGGTAATGTTGCAACATCTTCTGGTGCTTTAGCATTGATTGAAGCAGGTGTTAGTGCAGTTAAAGTAGGTATTGGTCCTGGTTCTATTTGCACTACTCGGATTGTAACTGGTGTGGGTATTCCTCAAATTACTGCTATTTCTGATTCTGCATCAGTAGCAGAAAAACATGGTATTCCTGTTATAGCGGATGGGGGAATTCGTTTTTCTGGTGATATATGCAAAGCAATTGTAGCAGGAGCATCATGTGTTATGGTCGGTTCAATGTTTGCTGGTACTGATGAAGCTCCAGGTGAAATTATTTTATATCAAGGTCGCTCTTATAAAACATATCGTGGTATGGGTTCATTAGCTGCTATGTTCCAAGGTTCTTCAGATCGTTATTTTCAATCTAGTGATTCATCTGATAAACTGGTCCCTGAAGGAATTGAAGGTCGAATTTCATATAAAGGCTATCTAAAAGAAATAATTTACCAGCAAATGGGTGGTCTTCGTTCAAGCATGGGTTTAACAGGTTCCTCAACAATTGAAGATATGCGTACTAAGGTTCAGCTAGTTCGTATTTCAGGAGCAGGAATGACAGAATCACATGTGCATGATGTGCAGATTACAAAAGAAGCGCCTAATTATCGTTTGGGATAATTTAATCAGATTTAATTATTTAATAAGTCAAAAATAGAATATAATTCTCAATTAAGAATAATTAAATAGATATTGTAGTTATAGTGGATTTTAGCTCTATTTTTTCTTTTATTTTATAGTTAGTTTCATGAAATAGCTCCAGTGCAATCTGCAATTTAATACTGATTTGTAATTTTAATAAGACTATCTAAAGATGAGTAAGAATATTTCTAATCAGTGCATTTTAATCTTAGATTTTGGCTCTCAGTATACACAATTAATAGCTCGGCGTGTTCGTGAGATAGGTGTTTATTGCAAATTGATGAATTGGAATGCAGACAAAGAAGATATTTACCAATTTAATCCTCGCGGTATTATTTTATCTGGTGGTCCTGAAAGCGTAACAAAAATTAATTCTCCACGTATTTCACAATATATATTTGATTCTGGTGTCCCAATATTTGGTATATGTTATGGCATGCAAGTGATGGCTGAACAGTTAGGAGGAAAGGTTATATCTTCTGATTATCGAGAGTTTGGTTATGCATCTGTTAAGATTACCAATAATTCTAATTTATTATTTCAAGGTCTTAAAGAGATTCAGGATGTTTGGATGAGTCATGGGGACCAAGTTATTAAAATTCCGGATAATTTTCTTAAAATTGCAGAAACTAATTCATGTTTTTATTCAGCAATAGCAGATGAAGAAAAAAAGTATTATGGTGTTCAATTTCATCCAGAGGTAACTCATACTAAAAATGGTGTTAAAATATTAGCAAATTTCGTATTGAACATATGTAATTGTAAGCGTTTATGGACTTCCAGTTTTATTATTGAAAATGCGATTACTTATATTAAAAACCTTGTAGGTAAAGATGAAGTTATTCTTGGTTTGTCAGGAGGTCTTGATTCTTCTGTAACAGCTATGCTTGTACAGAAAGCAATTGGCAATAAATTAACTTGTGTATTTATTGATAATGGTCTTCTTCGTTTAAATGAATCTATCGAGCTTATGGCAATGTTTAGTAGCCAATTCCATTTTAAAATTATTCATGTTAATGCAGAAGATCGTTTTCTTTCAGCGCTAAAAGGTATACATGATCCAGAAAAAAAGCGCATGATCATCGGCTCTATATTTATTGATGTTTTTAATGAAGAAGCTAAAAAACTTAAAAATGCTAATTGGTTAGCCCAAGGTACAATTTATCCAGATATTATTGAATCTGCTGCTTCCAAGATAGGAAAATCACATTCTATTAAGTCTCATCATAATGTAGCGGGTCTTCCTGATAGTATGGAAATGGGTCTTGTTGAGCCTTTAAGGGAATTATTTAAAGATGAAGTTCGTCAAATTGGTTTAGAACTAGGCCTTCCTAGTAATATGCTTTATCGTCATCCTTTTCCAGGTCCAGGGTTAGCGGTTCGTGTTCTTGGTGAGATTAAGAAAGAATATTGTGATTTATTGCGAAAAACAGACATTATTTTTATACAAGAATTGTATCGGGCTAAGTTATATGACAAGGTTTCTCAAGCATTCTGTGTATTTCTTCCTATACGTTCTGTTGGTGTAATGGGAGACACTCGTAAATATGATTGGGTTATTTCATTACGTGCTGTTGAAACGATTGATTTTATGACAGCACGTTGGGCACATTTACCATACGATTTTTTAAATAAGGTTTCTAATCGAATTATTAATGAAGTAGAAGGTATTTCACGTGTTGTCTACGATATTTCTGGAAAACCACCTGCAACCATTGAATGGGAATGAATTAAATCACTAAATTAGTTAACTTAAAATATCTAGTTTTAAAAATATATTGATCAAGGTGAAATATTTTATTCATGGACGTACATTAAAAATTGCGTTTGGTTTATTATATAGCAATGTTCAATTTAAAAGTAAAATTATCGTTTTTTATGTTTAAATATATCTATACTCCTATCTATTCTTACCTAAGAAATTACACTTACTTCCATTTTTTAGTAGTTATCAATCAATCACTCAAGATTGCTACAGCTTTATTTTTTACGCTTGTAAATAAAATTTGCTAGAGTAAAACATATAGAATGATTGGAGTTTTAATGTTTTTTTTAGATAAATTATAAATCTGTTAACTTATTACCTGATAATCAATTAATACAATAGGGAAATGTTTATGCAGTCATTAATCAATTATTTAGATGGAATTATCTGGAGCCCTGCTTTAGTTTATTTATGTTTAGGGGCTGGTTTATTTTATTCAATTATAACCAGATTTGTTCAGGTTCGTCATTTTATTGAAATGTGGAGATTATTATTTTTTGGAAAATCCTCTGATAAAGGTATTTCTTCTTTTCAAGCTATGTCTGTATCATTGTCTGGTCGTGTAGGGACTGGTAATATTGCAGGTGTTGCTTCAGCTATTGGTTTTGGTGGCCCTGGTGCAATGTTTTGGATGTGGATGGTTGCTTTATTTGGTGCAGCTACAGCATATATAGAATCTACGCTTGCTCAAATCTATAAAGAAGACGATGGTAAAGAGTTTCGTGGTGGTCCTGCTTATTACATTGAAAAAACAATAGGAATCAAAAGCTATTCTTGGATTTTTGCTCTTGTGAGTATTGTATCTTGTGGGATACTTCTTCCAGGTGTTCAATCTAATAGTATTGCTCATGCAGTAGAAGCTGCATTAGGTCCAGTTCTAATAATTGAAAGTTTTTTTGGTACATTTAGTTTTGTAAAATTTTCTACAGGGTTAATTATTTCTATTCTTCTTGCTAGCATCATTTTTGGTGGCGTAAAACGTATTGCAAATTTTACAAAAATTGCAGTGCCTTTTATGGCATTAGGCTATATGATTGTAGCTTTTATCGTTATAGCTTTAAATTTCTCAGAAATACCTCGTGTTTTTTATATGATTATAAATGATGCATTTAGTCCGATGGCAGGTATTGGAGCAGCTATTGGTTGGGGTGTTAAACGTGGTGTTTATTCTAATGAAGCAGGTCAAGGTACTGGTCCTCATGCTGCTGCAGCAGCAAATGTTGAACACCCTACTCAACAAGGTCTTGTGCAATCTTTTTCTATTTACATTGATACTTTATTAGTGTGTTCTGCAACTGGCTTTATGATTCTTATCACTAATGCTTATAATGTTTATGGAATAGATGGTAGACTTATAATACAAAATTTAGCAGATAATGTTAGTGCAAATGGACCTATTTTTACACAAATTGCTATTGAAAGAGCTCTACCTGGAATAGATAGGTTATTTGTTTCATTAGCATTGTTCTTTTTTGCTTTTACTACTATACTTGCCTACTATTATATCGCAGAAACTAATATTGCCTACATTTATCGTACTATAAAAGTTAAAGGGTTAATGACTATATTGAAGATAGTGTTAATAACTGCTGTGTTCTACGGTACCTTAGAAGAAGCTGAATTGGCATGGACAATGGGTGATCTTGGTGTTGGTTTAATGGCCTGGTGCAACGTTGTAAGTATGCTGATTATTTTTTTCATTTCTAAACCAGCTATAAAGTCTCTTATAGATTATGAAGATCAAAAAAGAAAAGGCATAGTTAAGTATACTTTTAATCCAGTAAAATTAGGTATTAAAGGTGCAAGTTATTGGGAAGAAAAATTAAATAAAAAAAGTAGTTAAATAAGATAATTTAAATAGTATTATTCCAAACTTTAGCTAATTTAATATGATTATAATGCCTATGTATACCTCTTTTTCAATTTGTTTAAAAAACTTAATTCTAAATTTTCTTTTTTTAAGGTTTATTTTGAATATAACATTACCGCCTGTATGGGGCGGACAATATGAAATTAAAAATAGGTCGATGTAATTATCAAAACCTTGATGGTTGGTATTGTGATCAACCATCCGGTAGATCTGGCCTATGTTATTGGCATGATCCCTTAATTGATAAAAGTAATGACGATATAAAGGACGACATTGAAGAATGGGCTACTACTGGTAGGCCTTTAGATGGTTTTCAATTAGCTAGAACATATTTAGTAGATCTTAATTTGGTTAATAAAGGAAATCAATTTGGTTTTTCTTGTCGGAATGCAGATTTTTATCGTGCTGATTTAAGTCAAGCGCATTTTTTTCGATTAGATTTACGAGGTTCATCTTTAATGAAGTGTAAGTTAGTTTGCGCTAATTTACATTGTGCCAAATTAGATAATTGTAATTTATTAGGTGCCGATTTATCTCGTGCTCGTCTTGAAAATATTCATTGGGGGAAAGGGCTAAAACAAGAACGAGAGGTGTTAGTAAACCTAAACAAAAATGATGAAAACCTCATTTCACTTTATCAAGAAGCAGAAGAAGTATGTCGGAATATTAGAAAACAGTGTGATAAGCAAGGTTTATTTGAAACAGCTGGCTCCTTTTTTCAAAAGGAAATGCGTTTCAGGCGTTATCAAACACCATTGATTAGCGCACGCAGAGCCATCTCTAAGCTTGTTGATATTTTTTGTGGTTATGGTGAATCTCCAGCGAAAGTTATTTTATTTTCCTTGTTTTTAATAATGTCTTGTTCCGTTGCATATTTTATCTTAGGTACTGCTGCAATAGAAAATCTATCTCATTCTCATATTGAGAATAGCTGGGAGCGTTATGCATTTGAATTTCTAAACGCAATTTATTTTAGCGTTGTTACATTTACCACTTTAGGTTACGGAGACATATACCCAGTTGGTATTGCCAAGCTTGTGGCGACACTGGAAGCTTTTATTGGAAACTTTACTATGGCGCTTTTTGTAGTGGTTTTTGTAAAAAAAATGACTAGGTAGCCTTAAAAAAAAACATTCAAACAAATAAAAACGTATCATATTGATTTTTAACTTGAACTTGGTCTTGGTGGAGCTGGCGGGAGTCGAACCCGCGTCCAAAAACTATCCATAATCAGCACTACATGCTTAGTCAATTTTTTAGAATTCACCAATGCTTGCGAATCGACAGCGCATTGCACAAAAGGCTAACCTGATTTAATTTCACCCTTTATCTTTCAGGCAAAGATACTGAGCTAGCGCGTTTTAGTTTAAATCTCCCATGAATCCTCGTCTTAACGAGCCAAAGCTGAGTAGGGAGAGCAATAAACAGTTTATTAAGCTGCTAATGCGTAGTTTTCGTCGTTTGCGACTATTTTAATGTGGCTTTTAACGTGGCAAACCACCCCACGACATGCACCTCAAACTTCAAAATTTTTGTCGAATCCTGGAACAGCCCCAATACTCTCTCCTACTGAAATGGTACCGATAAAAATATAGTTTGTCTAGTTCTTCTAACAAGAATTTTTATTTTTATTAACGTAGTTTGCTTTTCATAATTCTTGCTTTTTCACGAGCCCAATCTTTTTCTTTAAAATCAAGACGTTTATCATGTCTTTTTTTCCCTTTTGCAACACCAATTTTAATTTTTATCCATGAACGAACCCAATATACTGATAGTGCTATTAGAGTCATACTTTTTTTATTAATAGAACCAAATAGGCTATCTAACTCAATACGTTTCAGCAGTAATTTACGAATACGGTTTGGATTTTTAGTTATATGAGAGCATGCTTGATTCAAAGGAGATATAACCATTCCACTAATAAAAGCTTCATTTTTTCGTATAAAAACATAGCTTCCTACAATATTAGTTTTTCTATGACGAAGGGACTTAACTTCCCATCCATATAACGCTAAACCAGCTTCCATTTCTTCACTAATAGAATATTCATATTGAGCTTGTTTGTTAAAAGTAATTATATTGCTATGGGTTTTCCCTTTTTTTTTTTATCATAATCTTTCCATCATGTGATTTAATTTTTGTATAAGAAATTCTGTAGTTACCATTACAATCAATAAAAATAACATATGTTTCACATTTTTAAAAAAATATGAGGGATAGATATTATGAATCGAGTCAGTTATTCCGAATTAGTCTCATTTAGCGTAGAAGAAATGTTTGATTTAGTAAAAGATGTAGCTAGGTATCCAGAATTTTTACCTAGTTGCTCAGGTTCTTCTATAATTGAATCTTCTGATAGTCAAATGATTGCTTCTATTAATGTATCTAGATTAGGCATTACTAAAACTTTTATAACATCAAATACACTTATTGCTAGTTCTTCTATTATCATGAATTTAATTGATGGTCCTTTTAAAATTTTAAAAGGGGGATGGAATTTTGTTTTGCTCAATAAAACAGCCTGCCAGGTAAAGTTAGAATTAGAGTTTGAGTTTTCAAATAGATTGATTGAACTAGCATTTAATGCTTTTTTAATTGAATCTGCTAATAGTATAGTAAATGCTTTTACTAAACGAGCTAAACAGGTATATGGATGCTGTGAAAATTCAAGTTAATATAATTAATGTTGAGGTTGTATATGCGCTTCCTCATGAACAACAAGTATTTTATTTATCAGTTCATAAAAGCATGACTATAGAAAATATTATTAAGCAGTCTGGAATATTAAAATTATATCCAGAAATCAATTTTCTTAAAAATAAAATAGGAATATTTGGTCGAAATGTAACATTAGACTCAAAAGCACAAAATGAAGATCGTATTGAAATTTATCGGCCTTTGCTTGGTGACCCTAAAGAAATACGAATCAAGAGAATAAAACAGAATCGTAAATAAGGTGTTTCTAAGATTTAACCTATTAATAATATTTGAATTAAATATTATTAAAAAATAAATTAATTGCAAAGTCCCCAGAAAAATCAATAAGTTTTTCCGATGAATTAAAATTCAGAATTAGATTTTTTTGCACTGGATTATTGTGATTCTTAGCATAATAATAGATATAATACCAAGTATTAATGTGATTATTTTCAATTAACATTGGGGAACCCATAATATATCGAACTTGTTCTTTAGACATGCCAAATCTTAGTTTATCTACAGATTTTTGTTCAACATAATTGCCTTGCCTAATATCAATGCGGTAAACGAGCCTTTGAAGACTCGAACAACCCATTAATGAGATAACGGATATGAGTAGTAATAAGCAAGAAAAAAATAATTTTTTAAATATCACTATTAAAATTCTTCTGAATAGTATTTTTTATATAAATCAACTTAATTAGTTTAAGAATTTAAATAAAATAAAGTGTTCCGATTATAACAGTAATACTAAATTATAAAAGTGACATATTCTCGATAACTATTTTTTTAACA
This sequence comes from Candidatus Photodesmus anomalopis, assembly GCF_000731785.2. Lineage (NCBI taxonomy): Bacteria > Pseudomonadati > Pseudomonadota > Gammaproteobacteria > Vibrionales > Vibrionaceae > Candidatus Photodesmus > Candidatus Photodesmus anomalopis. The sequence goes on along the minus strand of NZ_JGVJ01000017.1, from coordinate 1,125 downwards.
TGATTTGTTTAACCAACCTAATTTATTACGTAATACATGATAATAGTTATAACTTCTAGGATGAAGTAAATGTAGAAGATTGCTATTTTGGTAGATAAGTATTTCATCACCAGGTGATACTAACAAGGAGTTTTGTCCATCACAGATTATTTCTTGATTACCATAGTTATTAGAAGATACAATAAGTCTTATTATATGCTTGCTATTGATCACTAAAGGTCTACTTGATAGTGTATGTGGGGACATTGGTACTAAAGTTATAGCGTTTAAATCAGGAGATACAATTGGACCTCCACTTGATAGTGAGTAAGCAGTTGAACCTGTTGGTGTAGATATAATTAGACCATCCGATCGTTGAGAAAAAGCAAAAGTATCATCGATATAGACTTCGAATTCGATCATGTGAGCTACTTGACTTGAATGCAATACAGCTTCGTTTAGTGCTAAATTTTGGCTTTTTATCTGTTTATGATGATAAATTTCAGTTTCTAATAAAAACCGTTTTTCAACGAAGTATTTTCCGGCAAGCACATCTTTTAAAATCAATCGAAGATTTTCAGGGTCTATAGCTGTCAAAAATCCTAGATTGCCACGATTTATACCAATTACGAGAATATTAGACCTTGAGAGAACACGTGCTGCTCCAAGCATATTACCATCTCCGCCTACGACAATTGCTAGTTCAGCTTTCTTTCCAAGCTCTATAAGATTTAAAAATTTTTTTCTTGGTATATCGATATCATGCAGAGTTTCACTTAATCTATCATCAACAAAAACTTGGTAGCCTATTGAAGTTAACCAGGGATATAGTTCCTTATGGGTTTCTATTGCTTGTTGATTTTTTACTTTACCAATAATAGCAATCGTATTAAATATTTTTTTCATAAATTTTCCATATTCATTAGACTTGAATCAAAAATCTTTATCCCCATAATAAATGCAAGTCACCTGTTAGTGCGAATTTTTGTGTGATTTAAATTTAGCAGTTTAATACTGGCATATGTCAGATTCAGGAGATATCATGAACAAAGAAGAAAACAAGAGTAGTGAAAATACTGTACAATCAGAACAATTAAGTGAAAATACTGTACAATCAGAACAATTAAGTGAAAATACTGTACAATC
>NZ_JGVJ01000015.1:0-97618 GCF_000731785.2 Candidatus Photodesmus anomalopis | reverse complement strand
CAGAAGAAGAATCAAAGCTAGAATTAGAAGAAGAACCAAAGATAAATCCAGAAGAAGAATCAAAGCTAGAATTAGAAGAACGAAAACACACATTATCTAATTCTATTAATCTTAATAATTCAAACACCAATTCTATACTTAATGAATTCGGCATATTAGAAGATCAGCAAGATGATGTATTGCAAGATATTCCTGATGATGAAAAAATAGTTTGGGATGATAAAAATCAACTGAAACAGGGGGTTATTTCTAAAGAAAATTGGGATGAACAAGAACAATTAAGCAGTTTTAATCCTCAACATAAATATCAAACTATTGATGAGTTAATAGCTGAGGTTGATAGCAAAGAAAAAGAAGGAAAAGAGTTTAATGAAAATATCGATGAATTGTCTAATATTATTGATGATATTGCTCTTAAAGACTCTTCTGTAGATGAAGAAGCAGTAGGTAATTTAAATTTAGCAAAAATGTATATCGAAATGAATGATATTTATGGAGCAATAAAATTATTAGAAAAGGTTATAGTTGATGGAACAGACGAAATTCGTAGAGAAGCTAAACTGCTGATTGATTCTCTACAAAAGCAAAGTAATAGTTGATTTGTCTGAATAAATAATCTTGTTATTCTATTGGGATTGTGTTTTTTAGAGTTAGTAAAATGATGAGAATTGCATTAGGTATTGAATATGATGGTACTAGATATTTTGGCTGGCAGTATCAAAAAAATTTGATAAGCATTCAAGAAATTCTTGAAAAATCTTTAAGTATTATTGCTAATCATTCAGTTAAAGTACAATGTGCAGGACGTACAGATTCTGGGGTTCATGCTACTGGTCAAGTAGTTCATTTTGACACTGTAGCAAGCAGAAAAATGTCAGCATGGACAATAGGAGCAAATGTGAATATGCCTTGTGATATAGCAGTTTGTTGGGCTAAGAAAGTTCCTAGTGATTTTCATGCACGTTTTACAGCTACTGCTCGACGTTACCGTTATATTATTTATAATAATATTCTTCGACATGGAATCTTATCATTAGGTATTTCTCATTATTATAATATACTTGATGAAAAAAAAATGCATCAAGCTGCTCAATACTTATTAGGTGAAAATAACTTTAATTCTTTTAGAGCGGGTAATTGCCAATCAAGGAGCCCATGGCGTAATGTTATACACGCAAATGTGACGAGACATGGTTATTATGTTGTTATTGATATTAAGGCTAATGCTTTTTTATATCGTATGGTAAGAAATATTGTAGGCAGTTTGATTGCAGTTGGTACTGGGAAAGAAAATCCCAATTGGATCAAGTGGTTATTAGAACAAAAACAACGAAAATTATCTGGTATTACTGCAAAAGCTGAAGGACTTTATCTTGTTAGTGTGGAGTATCCGTCATGTTTTTTTCTTCCTAAAATGCCAATTGGTCCATTATTTTTCTCAGATGAGCTAGACTAAAAGATAAGGTTAAGGTTTTTCATGAGTTGGCTTGAAAAAATTTTAGAAAAAAGTAATCTCGTTCGTTCTCGTAAATCTTCTATTCCTGAAGGAGTATGGACTAAATGTGTATCTTGTGAACAGGTATTATATTATGAAGATTTAAGACGAAATTTAGAAGTATGTCCTAAGTGTAATCATCATATGCGTATCAAAGCTCGTCATCGTTTAAATACTTTCTTAGATGACTCTAATTGCGTAGAGTTAGCCCATGAATTTGAACCAGAAGACAAGTTAAAATTTAGAGATTCAAAACGCTACAAAGATCGCATTATAGCTGCTCAAAAGCTTAGTGGTGAAAAAGATGCATTGATTGTTATGAAAGGTGAGTTATTAGGTATTCCTTTAGTTGCTTGTGCCTTTGAGTTTGCTTTTATGGGTGGTTCAATGGGTTCTGTTGTTGGAGCTCGATTTGTTCGTGCCGTTGAAACTGCAATAAATATGCGTTGTTCATTGGTTTGTTTCTCTGCTAGTGGTGGTGCTCGTATGCAAGAGGCTTTAATATCTCTTATGCAAATGGCAAAAACTTCTGCTGCACTCCATCGTCTTTCTAAAAAAGGTTTACCTTTTATTTCCATTATGACAGATCCTACAATGGGTGGTGTATCTGCAAGTTTAGCAATGTTAGGTGATATTAATATTGCTGAGCCTAATGCACTGATTGGTTTTGCTGGTCGTCGTGTTATTGAACAAACCGTTCGTGAAGATTTACCAGAGGGGTTTCAGCGTAGTGAATTTCTTTTAGAGCATGGAACTGTTGATATGATTATTGACCGTCGTGAAATGCGTCAACGAGTTGCAGGTTTAATTGCAAAAATGACTGAATAAATACGTATCACTGATAGTCATTTAATTAATAGTGTTTATATGTTAGTTATAACTTGAATGAATCAAATTTCCCCCAGTAAAAAAGGCACATCCTCTCTTTCAGTTTGGCTAGATTATTTAGCTAAGATCCACAGCACTGCTATAGACCTTGGGCTTGAACGTATTGGTTTCTTAGCTAGAAAATTGAATATTGTAAAACCAGCTAAAAAAGTTATTACAGTTTCTGGAACAAATGGTAAAGGATCTACTTGTGCATTTATGGAGGCTGTCTTACTTGATGCAGGTTATTCTGTTGGTGTATACAGTTCACCGCATTTAATTCGTTATAATGAACGTGTCCGTATTAATGGTCAAGATCTTCCCGATGAAAAATATATTGAATCATTTGATTTTATTGAAAAAAGACGTCATGGTGTTAGTTTAAGTTTTTTTGAATACACTACGCTTTCAGCATTATACTTATTTCAAAATGCAAATCTTGATATAGTATTACTTGAAGTAGGTCTTGGTGGTCGATTGGATGCTACAAATATAGTAGAACATGATGTATCTGTTATCACAAGTTTAGCTATTGAACATACTGATTGGTTAGGGAGTAACATAAATACTATAGGTTTTGAAAAAGCAGGTATTTTTCGTTCTGGAAAACCAGCTATTTGCGGCCAATTAAATCCTCCTTTAACGGTTGTCGACTATGCTAATGAAATTAAAGCTAATTTTCAGCAAATAGGAGTTCATTACAGATACACTATTGCTAGAAAGCAAACTTGGAACTGGACAAGTGATGCATATAGCATTAATGGACTACCTATGCCAAAGTTACCACTACAAAATGTGGCAACTGGTTTGATGGCTTTAAGTCTTTCTGAGTTAGATTTCAATAAATCAAATATTCTCAACGCACTTTACAATGCGAAATTGCTAGGAAGAATGCAACTTCTCAGTTCTAATCCTACTATTCTATTAGATGTAGCACATAATCCTCATGCCGCAGAATACTTATCTAAGTGGATTCAAAAATCTTATTCAAGTTGTCAAATTCATATAGTTGTTGCAATGTTACGTGATAAAGATGTTAAAGGGACATTAGATATGTTGAAATTTTCTAAACAAAAATGGTATCCTGCTTCTTTGACCACTGAACGAGCCGCATTTGTAGATGAATTATGTCTACATTTGCCTAACTTTGAGGGTAAATATTCTAATCCTACAGAAGCTTTTAAAGCTGCATTTAGGTCGGTTAAGATTAAGGATATGATATTGGTTCTCGGTTCATTTTATACTGTAGGTGAAATTTTGCGGTATTGGTATAGTAAAGGAGGTCAGAATGGGAAGTAAATTTCAAAATCGATTAGTAGGAACGATAGTTTTAGTGTCTATTACCGTGATTGTCCTTCCTGATCTATTAGATGGAGAAAAAATTCGTTATGAAGATCCAATTGAAAGTATACCTATTAGGTCTTGGCATGAAGATGATGTTAGAATGAAATTGAAAATTCTAGAACCTATTAAAGAGCAGGTAATGCTTCCTAATTCTCCAGTAACAGAAATTCAAGGAAAGTTCATTTCTCCAAATAATCCAACACAAGAAAACCCTTTATCAGTAATTGTAAATTCCAATCCTCATAAAAATAAGTATGAAAATAGTGCTTGGATTATTCAATTAATGGCATTAAAAAACTTTAATAGTGCAGATAATGTTGTTCAAGATTTAAAACAACGTGGTTACCAAGCTCATATAAAAAAAGAAAACTCATTTGCAAGAGTCATAATTGGACCTGATATTTCGAAAAAAAAATTAGAGCGGCAGTTAGTTGAGTTAGAAGAAATCACTGGTTCGAAAGGACATTTAATTCAGTTTAATCCATTAAATCCATAAGAATATGTTTGTTTTAAAGCTTTTTCTGTTAGAATATTTCTTAACTTGATTTCAAGTTTAAGAAATTATGAATGGATTAGATATTATTATTTTAAGTATAGTTAGTTTATCTTCTTTAATAAGTTTATTTCGTGGCTTTTTAAAGGAAGCACTATCATTAATTGTTTGGCTTGGCAGTTTTTTCGTTGCCGTCAGGTATTATATAGAGTTTTCTGTATACTTTGCTAATATTGAGGTTAATCTTTTACGCAGCGGTGTAGCTGCAGTAGTGCTTTTTATTACAACACTGTTCGTTGGGGCAATTTTTAGCCGTTTAGTTTGTCATTTAATTCAGAAAACAAGTTTATCTGGCACCGACCGAGTTTTTGGTATGATATTTGGTACTTTTCGTGGAGTACTAATAATTTCAGCTGGTTTGTTTTTTATAGGAACCTTTACCTCTGCTAGCACAACAACATGGTGGAAAACTTCTAAATTGATACCTAAGTTTAATCTAATTAACGAATCGTTATCGGAATATTTAGAAGAAATTTAAAGCTTTGTTATCTAGGTACTCAGCTTCATTGATATCAGTTCAATGGGCTTATAGCTTACCTTTCTAAATGATTGAGGGTTGCAGTATGTGTGGTGTTGTTGGAGTGGTGGGTACCGTACCTGTTAATCAAGTGATTTACGATGCCCTGATAGTATTACAGCACCGTGGTCAAGATGCAAGTGGAATTTGTATCATAGAAAATAATTGTTTTCGTTTGCATAAAAATAATGGCTTGGTAAGAGATGTTTTTCAATCAGAAGATATGCAACATCTCCAGTCAGGCAATTTTGGCATCGGTCATGTTCGTTATCCAACAGCTGGTACCTCAAGTGCATCAGAGGCTCAACCATTCTTTGTCAATTCTCCTTTTGGTATTACACTTGCACATAATGGTAATTTGACAAATGCTCATCAGGTACGTAAAAAATTATTTGAACAAAATCGAAGGCATGTTAATACCAATTCTGATTCAGAAGTTTTGCTTAATGTGCTTGCACATGAGATTGATAAGGTTCAAGGAATTGTTACATCGAAGGATGTTTTCCAATCTATTTCTAATGTACATAAAATTATTCGAGGTGGTTATGCAGTTGTTGCGATGATCATCGAGCATGGACTTATTGCATTTCGAGATCCTAATGGTATTAGACCTTTGTGTTTAGGTATGCGTAAGCAAAGCGGATCTTTTTGTGAGTATATGGTTGCTTCAGAATCAGTAGCATTAAATGCTGTTGGTTTTGATTTTGTTAGAGATGTAGCACCTGGTGAGGCTATCTATATAACATTTCAAGGTGAAATATTTACTCAGCAGTGTGCTGATAAACCGAGGTTAACTCCTTGTATTTTTGAATTTGTTTATTTTGCAAGACCTGATTCATTTATAGATAAAATTTCAGTATACAGTGCTCGGATTGAAATGGGGAAAAAGCTTGGTCAACGTATTAAAGAAGAATACTCTCATTTAGATATTGATGTGGTCATTCCTATTCCTGAAACTTCATGTGATATTGCTTTGCAAATAGCGTACGCAATTAATAAGCCATATCGACAAGGCTTTGTTAAAAATCGTTATGTAGGTCGTACATTTATTATGTATGGTCAAAAGCAGCGTAAAGAATCAGTACGCCGTAAGTTAAATGCAATTAGTTCTGAGTTTAAAGATAAGAACGTATTGCTAGTTGATGATTCAATTGTTAGGGGAACTACATCAAAGCAGATTGTTGAAATGGCACATGATTCAGGAGCGAGACAAGTTTTTATGGTATCTGCTGCTCCAGAGATTCGGTTTCCTAATGTTTATGGCATTAATATGCCTAATTCTAATGATTTGATTGCTTATAGACGAAATAGTAATGATATTTGCAAGAGAATAGGTGCCAACGAACTAATTTTTCAAAGATTAAATGATTTAGTAGATGCAGTAGGTATTGGAAATCCAGATATTGATGAATTTGAGACCTCAGTTTTTAGTGGAATATATGTTACTGGTGATATTGATCAAAAATACTTAGATTTTCTTGAATCTCAGTATATTAATGATACATAATTCGGATTATGTTTATGTTGAGGATCTAACAAATGTTATAGTTTGGCTTAATATAAACATTGCCGTAGCACTTATCACTATTGATGGACCTGATGGTGTATCTACAAACCAAGAAAGAACAAGACCAAGAAGGACTGAAATTATACTGACAAAAGAAGCAAAAATTGCCATTTGTTCTGGATTCTTAGAAAAAGGTCTAACGATTGCAGGAGGAATGATAAGCAATGAAGTAATAGTTAATACTCCAATAGATCTCATACCTACAGCAATAACTAAACCAAGGATGAGCATTAATAAAATTCTTATAATGTCTACATTTAGTCCTTCGACTGAAGCTAGATCCTCATTGATTGTTACTGAAAGCAATGATCTCCAGAATAAAATTAGGACTACGCTAGCTAATGATACCATAGTATAAATAGCTAACAAATCCATTGGTGATACTGATAGGATATCACCAAATAGATAATCCATTATATCTACTCTTATATCATCTAAAAAACTAACGGTGACAAGTCCTAGTGAAAGGAAACTGTGTGCAAGAATTCCAAGCAATGTATCAGTTGAAATTAATCTTTGTTTTTGTAGTAAAACTAGAATAAAAGATAATAATAGAGAACATATTATTAAGGAAAAATAAATATTGATATTTAATAAGAATCCTAATGAAATTCCCATAAGTGATGCATGTGCTAAAGCTTCACCAAAATAGGCCATCTTTTTCCAAACGATAAAAGATCCCAATGGTCCGGCGATAATGGCGATACCCAAACCAGCAAGAAAAGCAGGTAATAAAATTTCAATCATTGTAATTGATACTAGTCAGAGTGATTATGATGATGTTTATACAAAGATAAACCTAACTGATATTGACCAAATAGTGCTGCATATTTAGGATGTTTTTTGATACTTTCTGGTGAACCAGCACAGCAAATACGACGCTGCAAACAGATCACATTATCAGTTTTTTCCATTACAAGATGTAAGTCATGAGAAGCCATAAAAACGGCGCAGCTAAAAAGTTGACGAATCTTGTCTATCAATTTATAAAGTTCTCTCTGACCTTGCACATCAACACCTTGTGCTGGTTCGTCAAGAACCAATAAATCAGGACGTTTCAATAAAGCTCTTGCAATAAGAACACGTTGATTCTCTCCTCCAGAGAGTTGATGCATACTATTTTCAGAGAGATTTTCTATACCAACTAATTTGAGTGTTTTTCTCAATTCTAGATTATTAACTTTACCTGATAGTTTAAGGAAACGTTTGACACTTAGTGGTAATAAATAGTTTAAATTTATTTTCTGAGGAACATATCCAATATGAAACTTCCTGTATTTTTTAATAGTTCCAGAATAAAGAGGTTGTAATCCTAATAAAACTTTTAAAAGTGTCGACTTACCAGCACCATTTGGCCCAATTAGAGTAGTTATTTCACCTTTTTTTATGGTAAGAGTAATATCATCAAGGATATCATTTCCTCCTAGACGAACTTGTATTCCTGTTAACTTCACTAAAATAGACACGTATATTAAAACTCATTTGCAATTTAATAAATGTTGAGTGTAGCATGTGGGCTATGTTTAAATCTATATAATTGCTTTTATAATTTAATTATGAGAACTTTACTTTTTTCAATTATATTTACCATGATTCCTAGTTTAGCTTTAGGAAAGAGCATATTAACTACTATTAAACCTATTCAAATGATAGTATTAGAACTCACTGATGGAGTTGCTAAACCAGATGTTTTGCTTTCTGGTAAAACATCACCGCATGGTTATGCGTTACGTCCTTCTGATATAAAAAGGATTCAAGATACAGATTTGATGATTTGGTACGGACGTGACTTAGAACCATTTCTTGAGAAACTTCTTGAAAATAAAACGAATATACTGACGTTAAGTAAAATTCCTGAACTTAAATTAAAAAAATATCATAGACATGAACATCACCACCACGGATATGAAGAGCATCATGGACACGAACATCACCATGGATCTTATGATCCTCATTTTTGGTTAGGTAAAGAACCTACTATCCAAGTGGCTCGTGCTATTGCAGATAAACTTCGAGAAATAGACCCAAAAAATAAAGCTAAATATGAAGCTAATTTTTTAAGTTTTTCCAAACAGTTTAAAAAGGTATCAAAAATTATTGGGAATCAATTAAATTCTATAAAAGATAAGGGATATTATGTATTTCATGATGCTTATAGTTACTTTGAAATAGATTATTCTCTTAATCATTTAGGACATTTCACTGTAGAACCAACTAGAAAACCTGGAGCAAGAACGTTGTCATTAATTCATGCTGATTTAGTCAAAAATAAAGCTGTATGCGTATTCTCAGAACCACAATTTGTTCCAGACGTAGTTTATTCAATTACTAGAGGGACTAATGTAAATATAGGTGTTTTAGATCCTATAGGTAGTAATATTAATGTAGAAAAAGGTAGTTATTTTGTTTTCTTAAAGTCTTTAGCCCATAGTTTTAGTAACTGTTTGAGCAAGTAACTTATTTTATTTTAATTATTTGTGTGTTTAAGAGAGTTTTTTTATTTGTCTGAAAATTAGATAGATAGGTAGTTTCATTTGATATTCAGTAAAACTTTACTTTTGCTAAAAGGATGAATCTATCCATCAGGCAATTTAATTAAGTAAGTTTTTAAGTTTAACATAAGGTCCTTTATATGTTAAGAATCACTACGATATTGCTTTTTATAGTTTTTATTTTTTTTTGCTTCGTTATAAAACAAAAAAAATACAGAAGTGTTTTATTATTATCCTGATTAGTATTTTTTTTGTTTATATGGGATCCTTAATGTTAATCGAACTGTTATGTCATTGACATAACTATTATAATTGGATAGTTTTAAAGGTGGTAGAACAATTTTTTTAATCAATTGAATTTAAATAAAGAAATATTTATTTTTACTTACATTCTTTTACTTTCCAACTAATACTCGATCCACTTCGAATTGGTACAACAACATCATCTTTACCAAATGGAAAGGTTTCTTTTACAAACCATGTTTCTTTAACTAATTTTATAGTATCTGGATTGCGTTTTATACCATAGAAATCTGCACCATTATGGCTTGCAAAAGCTTCAAGATTTTTTAGTCTGCCTTCTTTTTCAAAAACTTCTGTATAAAGTTCTAATGCTGCATGTGCTGTGTATAATCCAGCACATCCGCAAGCTGATTCTTTTTTAGTTTTGCTATGCGGCGCAGAATCACTTCCTAAAAAGAATTTTTTGTTTCCACTTGTTGCTGCTTGAATAAGAGCTTGCTGATGCGTATTACGCTTAAGAACAGGAAGACAGTAAAAATGTGGCTTAATACCACCTGCCAGCATATGGTTACGATTATATAACAGATGATGTGCTGTAATTGTTGCAGCTACATTATCATTAGCGTTTTTAACAAAATCAATTGAATCAGAAGTGGTTATATGTTCTAAAACAATTTTTAAATTTGAAAAATTATTTATAATTTGAGGTATAACAGTACTTAAAAAAGCTTTTTCACGGTCAAAAATATCAATATTATCCCCTATAATTTCACCATGAATTAGCAGTGGTATACCTAATTCTTCCATTTTCTCTAGTGGACTATAGATATTTTTAATAGCAGTAACTCCTAAATAAGCATTAGTAGTTGTCCTAGACAAGTACAGTTTAGAAGCAAGTATAATACCAGATGCTTTTGCTGTTTGGATTTCTTTAGCACTGGTATTATCTGTAAGATATAGTGTCATTAAAGGTTTAAAATGAGGATTTGAATTTCTATCTAATATTCGAGTACGATAGGAGGATGCCATAGCAGTTGTGATAATTGGAGGTTCAGTATTCGGCATAATAAGCGCTCTACCATTGTACTGACTAATATCTCGGACAGTGTCAACTAAAACATTGCCATCACGAAGATGGACATGCCAATCATCAGGACGAGTTATTGTAAATGTTATCATAATTCAACAAATAAGGATTAATTAAGCTGGTTAAAGCTATAGAATTTTATTTATTTTATTTTCAATAATAATAAATTCTAATTAATAAAGCATTATTTAGAATTTATCTGTATCCAGTTAAATTTGTCATAGTATAAATAATCATAACAATTTATATTTCCTATTATTTTACTGTAATATTAATTCTAATTTTATTATTGGTGATTATACTATATATGAAAAAAGAGTATTCATATTTAGTTAGTATATGTTTATGTATATCAAGCATGGTTTCCATTTTTCTTCTTATTATCAAGATGATTATCTGGTGGAGTACAGGTTCAGTTAGTTTATTGGCTTCATTAATTGATTCTTTATTTGATATAATTATATCTATTATTAATATTATAGTAGTACGTTATTCATTACAACCTGCTGATAAAGAACATGCGTTTGGTCATGGAAAAGCAGAATCTCTTTCAGCTTTAGCTCAAGCAATGTTTATTTCAGGTTCTTCATTTTTTTTAATTTTAAATGGTGTTGAACGTTATTTTCATCCATATAAATTACATTCTCCTGAATACGGTATTTATGTTAGTTTAGTTGCTATTGTAATTACTTATGCTTTAGTAAGTTTTCAAAAATATGTTTTAGAAAAAACTAACAGCCAAGCAATTGCTGCTGATTTTTTACATTACAAAGCTGACTTGTACATGAATGTAGCAGTTATACTAGCGTTAGGTTTCAGTTACTATGGAATTGAAGAAGCGGATTCTATTTTTGCTATTGGGATTGGTTTTTGTATTTTATATAGCGCATTTAAAATGCTTGTAGGGGCTATTAATAATTTATTAGACCATAAATTACCTGATGATGAAATAGAAAAGATTCTCAGTACTTGTTTATCTACAAAAGGAGTATTAGGTGTGCATGACTTAAGGACCCGTATGTCTGGCCCAGTTCGATTTATTCAATTTCATTTAGAATTACAAGATCAGATTCCTCTTTTAGAGGCTCATAATATTTCAGATAAAGTCGAAGCTAAATTACTAAAGCTATTTCCAGAAGCAGATATTATGATTCACCAAGATCCACGTTCAATAATTAGTAAAAAAGAGAAAAAAAGACCAGGACGAACTATCTAAGCATTTGAAGGAATACAAATTAAGAACGTCTTAGTCTTTTTTATAAGCAAAGAAAAGTATTAGATAACTTTAATATTTTCAGCCTGAGGCCCTTTTTGTCCAGTGGTCACTACAAATTCTACTCTTTGACCTTCAACTAATGTACGAAAGCCATCACCAGAAATTGCGGAGAAATGAGCAAATACATCTGGCCCATTTTCTTGTTGAATAAAACCAAATCCCTTAGTTTCGTTGAACCACTTCACTGTACCAGTAACTACATTAGACATGAAAGAATCCTTATAACAAAAAATTAAATGTGCTGAGCCAAATTTGGCGCGGATAGCATGGAAAAGTAGATTGCTATTGCGTACGGATACAGCGAGGAAACCAAACAAAATCCAACGAAAGTATATGTAGACAAAGAACTGCATTTCTAGCTAAGACTGATTCTAGTATAATAATTGACTAAGTCAATTAATACTTTATTAAATACATTAAGTTTTTTTATATTTTAGTTAAATTTAGCATTTTGACTTACAATAAATGATTTTTTTGTCAAAATAAAATGAAAAATATTAACTCTAGTAGACTTAAAAAGCCAAAAACAGTAGATTTGTTAGATAATGATTAGATAACTTTTATTAGGATAGGGAAAAGTAAGTATATGTTATATTTTTATTTCTGCAAATGGCGCGTCCTGAAGGATTCGAACCTCCGACCGCCTGGTTCGTAGCCAGGTACTCTATCCAACTGAGCTAAGGACGCGGATTATTTTTATAATGTAATTAAGTAAGCATAACGAAACTTGGCGGTGAGCGAGGGATTCGAACCCTAGATACAGCTATCAACCATATACTCCCTTAGCAGGGGAGCGCCTTCAACCACTCGGCCAGCCCACCGCTTTCGAATAATCATATATGTTACGATTTATTAAGAATATGTCAAATATTTTGTTATGTTGTATTGTTTTTTTCAAAATTTTTAAAAATGAGAATTAATTGTCTTTAAATTGAATCTGAGTATAAATTTCTTTTCGGTGCACAGAGACATCTTTAGGAGCATTTATCCCAACTCGAATTTGGTTTCCTTTAATACCGAGAACTGTAATTATTATTTTATCACCAATCATGACACTTTCACCAATACGACGAGTTAAAATGAGCATGGTTTACTCCTTTAAAGATATTTTTCTTTTGATAGTAATGCTTATTTTGATTTTTTTATTAGAATTGATTTTGTATAGTGTTTTTTATTTAATAAATCATAACGATGTAAAATGTCTAGTGTTTTTAGAGTTAATTTAAGAAAATCATACACTAAGGTAATTAAAATTCGAATTATAATAAAAACTGAGCAACAAGTTAATGATAAAGATATTTTTCATTAAATACACGTGCTATTATTCATACTATTGAATAGATTTTTTAAACTAATTCTGGTTTTTATTTTCCTTACGTTATTTTTGCGTCCGTAGCTCAGTTGGTTAGAGCACCGCTTTGACATAGCGGAGGTCAGTGATTCAAATTCACTCGGACGTACCATTGTAAGGTAATAAAAGTGCTCAAAATGTTGTATGTTTTTTTAGAATAGACTAAAAATATTCATTTTTTTATTTTAATAAATAATTTTTTGCAATTAAATTAAGATAAATATGAGATGTATCCAAGTAGAAATAAGGTTGATAAGAAAATATTTTTCTTTGCACGTAAAGTTTGTTGGATTAGTTTTATTGCTTTTATATTAATTATTATGTTATTTTATCTAGTAAGTTTATTAGATTATGGATTACAGTTTAATTCTAAATTAAACGTAAAGAAAACTGTTGGAAACATATCTAAGCCAATTGCTGAAATTCCGCCGTTACCAAAAGAGCAATGGGAGTATATTGATTCCTTACCTAAGAGAAAAGTTGAGGTAGAACCTAGGAAGCAAATACTTTCTCAGGTTTCTTATATTATGCAATGCGGTGCATATAAAACATTGAAACAAGCAAAGGCTCGTAAACTTGATATAGCATTCCATGGTATTCAAAGTAATATTCATAAGAAAAAAGATAGCAGTTTGTGGTATTGTGTTGTGCTTGGACCATATGAACTTAAACGACATGCTGAACGAGATAGGCATCGTTTACAACGCAATAAGATCGAACCTTGTGAAATTTGGAAAGCAAGAATAAAATAATCATACAGCCTGATAAATTTGAAAATTTCTTTTAGAAGGATAAAGTCCCGATTATTTTGAAGTTATTAGTAATAAAGATTATTTAAATCGATAATTTTCCCCTATATAAGTTTTTATTGGAGGAGTGATGTAATGAAACGGATAGCGTTATTTCTGGCAACTAATGTAGCTGTTGTTTTAGTGCTTAGTATTGTTTTAAATTTTATATATTCAGTGGCAGGGATTCAATCTTCTAGCATGATTGGTTTGCTTGTTTTGGCAACAGTATTTGGTTTTGGTGGTTCTTTTATCTCTTTATTTCTTTCAAAGACAATGGCTATTCGTTCTGTGTCTGCTTCGGTTATAAAGAAACCTCGTAATGAAATGGAGCATTGGTTGTCTGAAACTGTCACTTGCCAAGCTAAAAAGATGGGAATCGGTATACCAACAATAGCTATTTACAAAGCTGAAGATATGAACGCGTTTGCTACTGGTGCTAAACGTGATGATGCTTTGATTGCTGTATCCACTGGTCTGTTGAATAATATGACGAAAAAGGAAGTTGAAGCGGTATTAGCACATGAAATCAGTCATGTAGCTAATGGTGATATGGTTACTATGACATTAATTCAGGGAGTGCTTAATACGTTTGTAATTTTCTTTTCTCGTTTTATTGCCAACATTGTTGCTTCAAATAATAGTGGGGAAGGAGAAGAAACTGGACCTAATATGATGGTTTACTTTTTTGTTTCTTTAGTTCTTGATTTAGTATTCGGTCTTTTAGCTAGTATAATTGTTATGTGGTATAGTCGTCAACGTGAATTTCGCGCTGACTCTGGTGCAGCAAGTTTAGTTGGTAAAAAAAGCATGATTTCTGCATTGCAACGTTTAAGAACAAATCCAAACTCTAAACTTGAGAGTTCTATGGCAGCATTCGCTATCAGTGGAAAGAAATCTGTACTTAGTTTGTTAATGAGTCATCCTCCGATCCAGAGAAGAATTGATGCGCTTCATTTTAATAGTAGCAATTAAATTGCAATTAGCTATTAATCTTAACTGATAGTGTACTAGTACTAATTTACAATTAGATTAGTTTTAGTTTAGTTAGTACAATAACAATAGACTGGTTTTCTTTTTTCAGTGAAGATGAAGACGATCCAATCATTTATTTAAGCTGATATTGTCAGCTAGCCTAATGGCCTGTCCAATATATTGTTCAGGTGTTATTTTTCTAAGACGTTCTTTTAGTTTTTTAGGAAGATCTGACTTTTGAATAAAATCATGTATAATTTTCTTATCAATAATTTTATTACGAGTTAAATCCTTCAATTTTTCGTAAGGTTTAGGTACTCCATAACGGCGCATTATTGTTTGTATTGGTTCTGCTAATATTCCCCAATTTTTATTTAATTCGGTAAGTAAAGCTTCACGATTTATTTTAAGTTTAGAAATTCCTTTTAATGTAGAAGTATATGCAATGATTGTATAACCAATTCCAACACCAAGATTGCGCAATACAGTAGAATCAGTTAAATCTCTTTGCCAACGAGAAATAGGAAGTTTTTTAGCTAAATGATCAAATACAGCATTAGCAAGTCCTAGATTTCCTTCTGAATTTTCAAAGTCAATTGGGTTAATTTTATGTGGCATTGTTGATGAACCAATTTCATTGGTAGATGTTTTCTGTATAAAGTAATTTAAGGCTATATAACCCCATATATCACGATTAAAATCTATAAGAATAGTATTAAATCTTGAAATTGCATGAAATAGCTCAGCTATATAATCATGTGGTTCAATTTGAGTTGTATAAGGATTCCAAGTAATACCTAAGGATTTCGTAACAAATTCTTTGCTTAATAAATGCCAATCTACTTTAGGATAAGCAGCATAATGAGCATTATAATTACCTACAGCGCCATTAAATTTAGCTAGAATTTCTATCTTTTGGATTTGTTTATATTGACGCTTCATACGGTATAGAATATTAGCCATCTCTTTACCCATTGTTGATGGAGAAGCAGGTTGACCATGCGTACGTGATAAAAGGGGTATATCTCGATATTCAATAACAAGAGCAGTAATTGTATTTATGATTTTTTTAATTTTAGGAAGGATGATATTATCGCGTGCTTCCTTTAACATAAGTGCATGAGCAACATTATTAATATCTTCTGAGGTACATGCAAAGTGAAAAAATTCACTTACTGAGTGTATTTCATGAAATTTTGCTGCTTTTTCTTTAAGGAAATATTCTATAGCTTTAACATCATGGTTAATTTGATCTTCAATTTCTTTAATACGCATTGCATCTTGTTCAGAAAAATTATCTTTAATATCATCCAGATACTTATTGGCTTTATTACTAAATTGGGGAACTTCTTTAATATGAACAGTTGAAGATAGTTTTTTAAACCAAAGTATTTCAACAATGACACGATATTTAAGAAAAGCTAACTCACTAAAAATTTTTCGTAAATCAACTGTTTTCTTTTCATAACGACCATCCAGAGGAGAAATAGCAGTTAGTGAAGATAATTCCATATTATATTTTACCTTGTAAATAGGAATGAATGGAACGAATTTGCTAGAATTATATTCTAGCAAGTAAAACACTTGCTTGTTCAACCATTTTTTTTCGATTAAAAATTAAGTTTCGTCGTTTTCCACCAACTTGACGCCAAAGAACGACACTTCGAGTGCCTGATAGTAACAAAGCTCGTACTTTATATTGATTAATTTTATTTTGTATCACTGAATGAGTTCCCATAACTTGAATGCGAGGACCTATAGGACTTATAATATCAAGATAAATATTAGATAATTGTTCAATTATTTTTTCATGAACTAATTCTAAGTGTTCAAGTTGGTCAGTTAAGACTGAAATTCGTTTGGCAAGTTGGTCCATAGCATCATGATGACGACTTAATTTTCGTTCTAGATTTAGTAAATTAATAATATAACGGATGATTTCAATGCTTTCAGGTGTATTATCTATACCTTTTGCAAGTTGTTTAATTCCAATTTTTAAATTAGCTTCTTCGCCATAAACATTAATTGTACTATTAGGATTAGTATTAAATATAGCATTTAAAGAAGTTTTAAATCCATTCAGATCACATGTGCCACTTTTAGCAACCTGTTGGACTAAGGTAACAGCTTGATAAATACCAGAAAAAGCAATAGTACGATTATAAATTGTTTTATTAGGCAAATTATTTTCTCCAAGTGGCTTTAATTAATTTTATTCTTGAATAATACCACCACCAAGACAAATGTCCTTTAAGTAGAAAACTGCAGATTGTCCAGGAGTTACAGCTATTTGAGGCGAATCAAAAACAATGCGAATACTTTTACAATTAATTGGAATTAAGGTGCAAGGAGTATCTTTTTGACGATAGCGAGTTTTTACTGTACAAGTAATCGGTTTTGTCATTGGCACTCTATCTACCCAGTATAATTTTGAAACAATACATTCTTTAGATTTTAAAAGTACATGCTCTTTGCCCGGTACGACAATAAGAACATTTCTTTTTATATCTTTTTTAGCTACATACCATGGTTTACCATTACTGTCTTTTTGTCCGCCAATACCTAGTCCTTTTCTTTGCCCTAATGTATGATACATTAAACCTTTATGTTCACCTATTACTTTACCTTCTTGTGTTTCAATCTTTCCTGGTTGTGCTGGTAAGTAGCGCGATAAAAAGTCAGAAAATTTTCTTTTCCCAATAAAACAAATGCCTGTAGAGTCTTTTTTATTTGCAGTGATAAATCCTTGCTCTTTCGCAATACATCGAACCTCAGATTTTTTAAAGTTACCAAGTACAAATAGACTTCGAGCAATTTGTTTATGGCTAAGGGTATAAAGAAAGTAACTTTGGTCTTTTGTATTATCTATACCACGTAACATTTTCGGTTTTGCATTTTTATGCATAAAGGAACGACGAACATAGTGTCCCATAGCAATATAGTCAGCATCAAACACTTCATTAGAAAATTCTAGAAAAGTTTTAAATTTAATTTCTTTATTGCAAAGGATATCAGGGTTAGGGGTTCTTCCTGCTTTATATTCTTCTAAGAAGTGCTTGAATACATTATCCCAATACTCTGAAGCAAAATTGACAGTATGGAGATTAATATTCAGCTGTTCACATACTGCCTGCGCATCAGAAAGATCCTGTGCTGATGCACAATATGTTTCATTGTCATCCTCCTCCCAGTTTTTCATGAAGAGAGCTTCAACATGATACCCTTGTTTCTGTAAAAGATAAGCAGAAACTGAAGAATCAACTCCACCAGACATGCCAAGAATAACTTTCTTATTGCTATTTTTAGACATTTTTAGATAGCACCATTTAAGCGTCATAAAAGAATTATTCTAACAGAAATATTACTTAATTGATAGTACTGAAATAAAATCAACATATTTCTTAAAACACTATACGATAGTCATAAAAGTTTGATTGTTGAATTATTTAATATAATTTCTTTAATGAAAGAATATTAATAGCATAAATATTGGACATATTATTTTTATATAAATAGGCCAAATTTTCCAAAAAAAACTTTCTTGTATATTTGCATAACCTTTTTTAAGTTCTTGCAATACCTTGTTTCTATTCCATAACCAACCTGAAATTAAGGCAATAAATAATCCAATAATTGGTTGCATGTAAACAGTAGTTAATTGTACAAAAAAACTAAATAATTCATTAAAATTCCATATTATTATTGAAGAAATAGTTATAATTATTACACTAATCCAGGTAACAGCAATTGACCGACTTTGATTCAGCTCTTCTATTGCACATGAGACAGGAACTTCTAGCATTGAGATAGAAGAAGTTAGCGTAGCAATGATCATTAATAAGAAAAAAATGCTACTAATAACAAGACCAGATGTTCCCATTGTATTAAATAAATTAGGAAGCACTTTAAATACTAAAGTATCAGAATGAAGTAATTTACCTGATTCTGAAAAAATTTGTACTCCATTATTTTGTGCTACAAACATAGCAGGGAGAATTAGTAAGCCAGCAATAAATGCGATAGCAGTATCAAATATTGCTACTTGAGCAGCTATTGTAGGTAAATTAGTATCTTTTTTTAGGTAAGAACCATAAACCATCATTGTGCAAACTCCTAGCGATAGTGAAAAAAAAGCCTGTCCCATTGCACTTATTGCCAAATTAAAACTAAGATGTGAAAAATCAGGAATTAGATACATCTTTAGTCCTTCTTTAGCTCCAGATTGAGTAAAGATGTATATAGTCATGATAATAAAAAGAACCAGTAAGAGAGGCATCAGATAGGTTGAACATTTTTCAATACCATTAGCAATACCATTTCTAACAACTAACATAGTTAGTAACATAAATATTATCATAAGCATTAAATTTCTAGCTATACTAAAAGTGGTTAGCCAATTAGCAGTATTATTCATTCCTAATAATTTAACTCCATTACTAATAAAATAACCAATTAGCCAGCCAGCTATAATCGCATAGAAACTTAAGATAAGTGAAACTGCTACTATGCTTATAATAGCAATCCAGCTAATTTTCCATTTAGGAGAAATTTTTTTTAAAGACCTAATTGGATTCGACTGAGCATAACGGCCAATGGTGAGTTCGGCAACTAATATAGGGAATGCTAATAAAAATACCATTAGCAGGTAAATAATTAAAAATACTGCCCCACCATTGTTTGCTGTTTGTGTTGGAAACCCCCAAATATTTCCTAAACCAATAGCAGAACCTGCTGCTGCCATAATAAAACCAAACTTTGAAGAAAAGTGATTTCTAGAATTGCTTGCCATATATAATACCGATATCATGTTTATTTATAGGTTAATTAGTTTTTTATATTCTTATTAAAAGTCAAAGGACTTGCTAGGCTTTATCATAGTTAACATTGTTTTTACTTATCCATCTGTTAATAATTTCCGTAGTATTTTTAGGGTGATTTTTGTAAATATAGTTCGAAATTTTTTTTATTTTTGGAATTAAGTATTGATCTCGCATCAAATCAGCT
This sequence comes from Candidatus Photodesmus anomalopis, assembly GCF_000731785.2. Classification (NCBI taxonomy): domain Bacteria; kingdom Pseudomonadati; phylum Pseudomonadota; class Gammaproteobacteria; order Vibrionales; family Vibrionaceae; genus Candidatus Photodesmus; species Candidatus Photodesmus anomalopis. The sequence goes on along the minus strand of NZ_JGVJ01000015.1, from coordinate 78,059 downwards.
ATCTTAAAATCGATTAATCCAGTTTGTTTTGTACCTAGTATTTGACCAGGACCTCGCATTTCTAAGTCTTTTTGAGCAATAAAAAAACCATCATTACTATTACGCAATACACTTAGTCGGTTTTTTGCAATTTTAGAAAGTGGAGTATGATATAATAATACACAATAACTTGCTATTTTCCCTCTTCCTATACGACCACGAAGTTGGTGAAGTTGAGCCAGACCAAGTCTTTCTGCATTTTCTATAATCATTAAGCTAGCATTTGGTATATCTACGCCAACTTCAATAACAGTAGTAGATACTAAAAGGTGAAGCTTATTATCTTTGAATTCATTCATTATTTTTTGTTTTTCATTAGAATTCATTCGACCATGTAATAAACCAATTTTTATATTAGGTAGGTTTTTTCTTAATTTATTTGCTATATCAATTGCTGATTCTGCTTTTAATACTTTTGAATCATTAATTAGAGTACAAATCCAATAAGCTTGTTTTTCTTCATTTAAACAAGCCTTATATATGTGTTTCATGATATCAGAACGTTTACTTGATGGTATTGCTACTGTTTGAACAGGCGTTCGATTAGGAGGTAATTCATCGATAATTGAAATTGCAAGATCAGCATAGATAGTCATTGTTAGTGTTCTAGGAATAGGTGTTGCTGTCATGATTAATTTATGTGGGTAAATTTCGTACTTTAATCCTTTCTTACGCATTTCTAATCGTTGATGAACTCCGAATCTATGTTGTTCATCAATAATTACTAAAGCTAAGTTATAAAACTTTACATGTTTTTGGAAAAGAGCTTGGGTACCAATTATCATTTTAGCTTCGCCATTAGCGATTCGTGTTAGTTCTGTTATTTTGGATTTCCCTTTTAATTTACCTAATAAGAAACTTAGTTTTATGTTAATTCTATCAAACCAGTTGCAAAATGTAATAATGTGTTGCTCTGCTAGTAATTCAGTCGGAGCCATAAATGCAACTTGATAGCCATTTTCAATAGCTTGTATTGCTGCTAATGCAGCAATCAAGGTTTTTCCTGATCCAACATCACCTTGAAGTAGACGCATCATAGGTTGAGTTTTAGTAAGATCGTCCTCAATTTCTTTCGCTACTTTTATTTGAGCATTAGTAAGTGAAAAAGGAAGTTGTTTTAGTAGATTTTTTTTTAAAAAAACGGACCTTGTCAAGGAAATCGCCGTTGCTTTTTTATTCTTATGTCGTATTTTTAGAATAAACAAATTCTGTGCTAAGAGTTCCTCTAAGATCAATCTAATTTTTGCTGGATGTTTATTTTTGTGAAGTATACTCATATTAGTGTATTTTGAAGGTCTATGAATAATATGAATTGCTTGAGTTATGGTTATTTGTCCATCATATAACCCTGCTGGAAGCAATTCTTTTACACTTGTAGTTTTAAGAATTTTTAATGCTTTGCTAGTTAAGTTGCGTAAAGTAGTTTGTTTTAAGTTTCCAAGGCGTGGATAAATAGGAGTAAGATTATGCTGGATATTAGGAGTTCTTTGAGGTGTGAATAATTTATAATCAGGATGGACCATTTCTAATCCCGTGTATCCTTGTTTCACTTTTCCATAAGCGTATACTAATTTACCTTTTAAAAAAAAATTTTTAAATTTATCAGAAACATTTAAAAAACGCAAAACTATTTCATTTTTTCCATCACTAACTGTAACAGTAAATATTTTTTGTTTGTAAAAAAATGTATCTAAGTGAATGATTTTTCCTTGAACAGCAGCAGAAAGACCAATGTATAATTTAGCTATAGGATAAATACGAGTACGATCTTCATAACGTAATGGCAGATGAAATAGTAAATCTTGAACGTTTTTAATTCCTTGTTGAGTTAATTCCTCAATCAATTTATTGGTTATCTGAGGAAGTGAACTCAAATGGATATCTGATAAAAAAACCGGCATAATAAACTTAATTGATAATCGATTATAGTATAACTCTCAAAAATATAGTAAATTATTTTTTTTCTTTTGATTGTACCAGAGTTGAATATCTATATTAAGATATAGATAACACTTGATTTCTTTATCTGCGTTTTACTTTGATCACATATGGCATGACACGAATTTTTTTTATAATACTAGCAAGATGTTTTCGACAATTAGTTGTCAGAGATACCGTAACTGTATGAAGATGGTGATTACGTTCTTCAGTTGATAATCCATGAATATTAGAGTTCGTTTTGGAAATAGTATTAATTAATTCTGCTAACGAGTTATGATGGTTTTTTGTATCGATTTTTAGCTCTGTTATAAATTCTCGCTTGTAATCATCTGACCATTTCACTGCCATATGTTTATCAGGTTCTTTTTGATAACCATGTATATTAGGACAAATTTCACGGTGTACTATTAATCCTCGACCAGGAGAAATATAAGCAATAATGTGATCATTAGGAATAGGATGGCAGCAGTTAGCAAATGTTAGCAACATGCCTTCTGAACCTAGAATAGGAAGCTTGTTTTTATGGGTAATATTTGTTTTATATTTAGTTTTAGTTATGTTATCTCCAAGTAATCGTCGAGCTACAACAGTACTTATAAGTTCACCAAGACCAATCTCTGCTAATAGGTCTTCAATGTTATCTAGCTTTAGCTCTCTTAAAACGCGTTGAATATGAATCTCAGTAATATCAGATAAAGAAAAATCTCCTAATGCATGATTTAGTAAACGACGCCCTAAAGTAATAGATTCTTCTCTACGCATTGTTCTTAAAATTTGACGAATTTTAGTTCGGGCACGAGAAGTCATTACATAGTTGAGCCAGGAAGCGTTTGGACGAGCGCAAGGAGCAGTAAGAATTTCGATAGTTTGGCCATTTTTAAGTGATTTACTTAATGGATATGGATTTCTCTCAACATTTGCACCAACACACATGTTACCTACATCAGTATGTACTGCATAGGCGAAATCTACAGCAGTTGCACCTACTGGTAATTCAATGATACGACCTTTTGGAGTAAAGACATAAATTTCATCAGGAAATAAGTCAGATTTAACGTTTTCAATAAATTCAAATGAGTTATCTGCACTTTTTTGTAATTCTGATAAACTTTGCATCCAGCGTTGTGCTTTGATTTGTGCTGTAGTTCCAGTCCAAATATTATTACCTTCTGTGCATGACCAATGTGCAGCTATACCTTTATCAGCCATCTGTTCCATATCTTCAGTTCGAATTTGTACTTCTACAGGTACTCCATGCGGACCAACCATAGAAGTATGTAAAGATTGATATCCATTAGCTTTAGGTACTGCAATATAATCTTTCATTCGATTAGGTCGAGGTTTATACAAGTTATGTATTTGTCCAAGTGCTCGATAACAATCATCAGAATCCTTTACTACTACGCGGAAAGCATAAACATCCATAATTGTATGAAAACGCTGTTCTTTAGATTTCATTTTGTTATAAATTGAGAATAGATTTTTTTCTCGACCCAATACTCTTGCCTTCAAACTAGCTTGTTCTAAATGCTCTGCAATTTCATTATGAATACGTTGTATTATATCTTTACGATTACCACGAGCAGAACAAAGTACTTTTTTAAATACCCTATAACGATCTGGATAAAGCGCTTCAAACCCAAGCTCTTCAAGTTCAGTTTTAATATTATGTATTCCGAGACGATGTGCTAAAGGAGAGTATATTTCCAGTGTTTCTCTTGCAATGCGACGTTTTTTATCAGGGCGAAGTGCATTTAATGTACGCATATTATGAATACGGTCAGCAAGCTTAATGAGAATAACCCGAATATCCTGTACCATAGCCAGGACCATTTTACGAAAATTTTCGGCTTGGGCTTCCTTTCGATCTCGAAATTTTAGTTTATCTAACTTAGAAACTCCATCCACTAACTCCGCAACTGTCTTACCAAATTTATTTGTTAGTTCTTCTTTAGTGACATTACAGTCTTCAATAACATCATGAAGTAAGGCAGCTTGTAGTGTTTCGAGATCAAGACGCATTTCTGCTAGGATAGAAGAAACAGCTACCGGATGCATAATATAAGGGTCACCGCTTGATCGTGTTTGTCCTTTATGAAAGTTTTTTGCTATCAAATAGGATCGAAACAAAGCTTCAATTTGAGGCCCTTTTAAGTATTCTTGGGCAATGCCTTTAAGGTCATAGAAGAGATACAAATTTATAAGCCAGAAAGATTACCAATTTAAAATAGAGCATTAAAAAACATTATATTTTGGAAACAATTGATGTCTAGATCCAAAATCTAGTGAATCTGAATGATGTTGCTTGTTGTTGCTTACTGCAGCTAATTCTGCAGCTTCTTGTTCTTGTTGCTCTTGGCGTTCACGAGTATCAAGAAAGTTTTTAGTGATTAAACCTTCTTCTATTTCACGAAGAGCAATAACTGTTGGTTTATCATTTTCTTCTGGTATTAGTGAATTTTTTCCACCAATTTGCATTTGACGAGCGCGTCGTGCTGCAATGAGAACTAAATCAAATCGATTGCCCACTTTTTCGACAGCATCTTGAACAGTTATACGTGCCATGAGAACTCCAGGTTAGTTAAACAAAAATCTTAACTAAAAAAAGTCAAGAAATAAAAAACTCATACATACTAATTTTAAATTCATTTTTCTAAAAGCCCTTGAATTAGATCATGATATTTATAAATCTGCTTATCTTTTTTTAATCTTTCTGAACGAATAATTGCTTGAAAATCTACCAAAGCTGTATCAAAGTCATCATTTAAGATAATATAGTCATATTCGTTATAGTGAGAAATCTCTGATTCTGCTTCCGCTACACGTCTAGCAATATCACTCTTGCTATCTTGAGCACGAGAATTTAAACGATATTCCAATTGACAATAGGAGGTTGGTAATATAAACACACTTTTCGAAAAAGGAATTTCCTTACGGATTTGACGTGCACCTTGCCAATCAATATCTAGAATAACATCACTACCATTATTTACATTCTCTAACATCCAATTACGCGATGTACCATAATAGTTACCAAACAATTCTACATGTTCTAGGAACTCATTTTGAATTATTAGGTCTTCAAAAGATTTTCGATTTATAAAGTAATAATGGATGCCATTTTGCTCATTTGGTCGCATATTACGAGTGGTGTAAGATATGGATAGCTTTATTGTGTTCATTAAATCGTTCTTTAATATTGCAGAGATCAAACTAGACTTCCCTGCACCACTAGGTGCAGATACAATATAAAGAGTGCCTTCTACTTTTGTTTTTGATAAGCCCATAATCCTTACTATAAGAAGAATGTAATCAATTTAACTTTAAAAACCAAAGGTAATCCGTCTTCTTAACTGATTGCTGTTCATTAAAATTAGAAAAAACCATGAGGATAACTATACACAAACGGAGATAATATCACAAAAGGAAATGGATTGTGTATATTATTTTATGTTTTTTGAGTTAACCATCATTTATTTTAGTATGGAATATATGATTTAATCCTTATTAAAAAATTAAAAGTTTACATAGAATGCCTCTCCATCTTTGCGTATCTCTTAATAAAGATAAATATCATATATACTATTCTAGACAGAGAGGTGCTAGATTTTCTATTCTTGATTCATTACTAGTTAGAAAATTTATTATAAAATGTGTATTTCATATTTATTAATGAGTTCATTTTAAGGTTATTTTTTTGGTAGAAAAAAAGTACAAATAGTGAATTTTGTTTTCTAAAATTCTTGTCTAGTAGTATGTATCAAGCAATTAAAAATAGGTTTGCTTTTTAGTTTCATAATGATAGTCACCTTATAGCATTTTAATACTATAACATTGTAGTTGGATAGTAAGGTGACCAAGCTTAGTAGAACTAGGTTATAGATTTCTATTAGAAATCCACATTATAGGTAAATAAAGGAATCAAGTTTTTTATTAATTAGTATTTCTTTGTTTTGATTATATTTAGTAGAATGAATTGAAAATACTGAAGATACTAGTAAATATTAACTTGCTTTAGCAGGTGTTTCTTAGTATTTTTTGATATCTTTTTTAGTTTTTTCGAGAAAAAGCATTTCAAATTAATACGAGTTTGACACTTCTAATAAGAAGTATTTTTGTAAGCTTTAAATTTTTAGCTAATTGAACACTTACTTTTAAAAAGATGTTAATCCAGGTTAACCAATATTATAATTGTAAGAAAAAACTAAAACGAAATATTTATCAGTATTACCCGTATTATTATTTATGAATTAGAGAATCCTATACAATTTTAAAGGATAAGAGACTATTGGTAACGTGAATTAGTTAGTGATTTATTCGGTAAAGATTTATATCTTTTATGTATCCACATCCATTGTTCTGGTGCACGTAGAATAATTTTTTCTATATACTGATTCATATAGATAGCCGCATTTATTTTATTTTTTTTAGGATAATTTTCTTCAATTGATTTATCTGCGATGATTTCGTATCTATTATCTGCATTTCTAAAACCAGATCCTAGTACAATGGCACATTTAGTAGCATAAATCAGGATGCTAGGACCTGTAGTTGTACATGCTTCTTTTACTTCAAAAAACGGGACGAAAACCGATTGATTATGACCATAATCTTGATCAGGAAGATAAAATAGACGGTTCCCTTTTTTAAGTACACGAATCATTTGTTTTAGATTAGTTCTATGTATTAGCTTATTGCCATTTCTCGTACGTCCACGATATTGAATAAATTCGTAAACTGGATTTTTATTTGGTCGATAAACACCATAACCTGATAGACCGAGTATGGCAAATGCTCGTGCTGTAATTTCTAGATTGAGCGAATGCACACAACAAAGAAGCACCCCTTTTTTTTTATTATCTAATCTTTTTAGCTCCTTAACATCTTTAGTTAATAGAATGTTTTTTAATCTCCACGTGGGCCAAAACCAAGCTACACCCGTTTCAATCAACGCTATACCTGTGTTTTTAAAATTTTCTATTACTAATTGTTTTATTTCATCTTTACTCATTTTAGGAAAACTAAGTTCTAAATTTCGTTTTGCTATTTTTGCTCGTTTCCTTTCTAAATACATGCTTAAAATTCCTATGCATCTCCCTAATTTTAATAGGAAATAAAAAGGAAGTATATTAACTAAGATTGCTAATAATGATAAACCAATCCAAACCAACCAATTTTTAAAATAAAATAGTTCAATTGAAAGTTGAGGTTTTACAAATTTCTCGTTATCCATAATTTTTACTTAATTTGTTTTTTATCATGTTTATAGGATAGTTTTATTAACAAGAACAAAAGCATCCTTTATGATGATTTGATTTTATATGCTTACTATGAGAGATTTCTTTTTTCTTCTTCAAACTAATGAGTAATAGATTTATTATGTATAATAAGGATGAACAAATTATCAAAGTAAATTACAGACATTCACTAATATAAAGCAGAATTGCTTTTGCTAATTTAGTTTTTGAAGTTAATGGTAATTGTGTTTTTTTTTGTTTTTCATAAATGGTGATTGCATTATAATCACTATTAAATCCCTGATTGGAACATGCTACGTTATTCGCACAAATTATATCCAGATTTTTTTTAATAAGTTTATCAAGGGTATTTTTTTCAATATTTTGAGTTTCAGCAGAGAAGCCAACAGTAAATGGTCTGTTTTTTACCAATTTACCAACATCGGCAACAATATCTGGGTTTTTTACTAACCTAATATTCATTTGAGTTCTATTATCAGTCTTTTTAATTTTTTGACTTGATATAGTTTTCGGTCTGTAATCAGCTACAGCAGCACAGCTAATAAAAACATCATGTTTAATTGCATGATTCAATATAGTTTGATGCATTTCTAGAGCACTTTTAACGCTAATACGAGTTATATTTTTAGGTTTAGAAATAGAGACAGGTCCGCTAACTAGTGTAACTTTAGCTCCAAATAGTTTAGCTGCTTCTGCTAAGGCATAACCCATTTTCCCAGAGCTATAATTAGTGATATATCGTACAGGGTCAAGTGCTTCATGAGTAGGACCTGCAGAAATTAATATTGATTTACCCTGAAGACATTTAATTTGAAAAAAAACCTCACATCGCTCAACAAGTTGTATTGGTTCTAACATCCTACCTAGACCAAGATTTCCACATGCTTGTTTGCCAGATTTTGGCCCCCAAATATTTATGCCTCGTTCAGCAAGGATAGTAAGATTCTCTTGAGTTGCTCTATTAAGATACATGTTTTGATTCATAGCTGGTGCTATTGAAATAGGTGTATTTGTTGCTAAAATTAATGTAGATAATAGGTCATTAGCAATTCCTACTCTCATATTTGCAATGAGATTTGCTGTAGCAGGAACTAGTAAAATTAAATCAGGCCATTTTGCTAGCTCAATATGTTTCATGGAATACTTTTTTCCAGAACAACTAAATGATATCGGATAACCTGAAATAGTTTGCATTGTAAGAGGAGTAATGAATTTTGTTGCCGTTTGTGTCATGACCACTCTAATATCAGCTCCAAGTTCAATTAGAGTCCGTGCAAGTTCTGCGCACTTATATGCGGCAATTCCACCAGTAATGCCTAAAAGGATTCTTTTTCCGGACAAGGTTTGCATGGATCTCATTTTCCTTACAACACAGCATAATAGTATAAAACTAAAAGAATCTAAATTAACTTTCTTAATATTAATTTAATTTTTTCGGTTTGAAAGAGTTTGAGATATCGCTTCTATATTATCTTTCGCATCACCAAACAACATTGCTGTATTTTCTTTAAAGAAAAGTTTATTTTGTATTCCCGCATACCCTGTGTTCATAGAACGCTTTAATATAATAACATTCCGAGCATGCCATACTTTCAATACAGGCATTCCTGCTATTAGACTATTTTCTTCTTCGAGAGCTGCTGGATTAACTGTATCATTTGCGCCAATAACTAAAACAGTATCAGTTTTACTTAGTTTATGATTTATTTCATCCATTTCAAAAACAAGATCATAAGGTACTTTAGCTTCTGCAAGAAGAACGTTCATATGTCCTGGCAGTCTACCAGCAACAGGATGAATTGCAAATTTTACATCAATATTTCGAGCTCGTAATTTTTCAGTCATTTCATACACTGGATATTGGGCTTGAGCTACTGCCATACCATATCCGGGAACAATAATAATTGATTTAGAATTTATAAGAGTTTTAGTAACATTTTCAATGTCTGTTGTGTAATATTTTCCTATTGTAGAATCTGAATCGATTGTTTGAATTTGACCAAATCCACCAGAAATTACACTAATGAATGAGCGATTCATTGCTTTGCACATAATGTAAGAAAGAATAGCACCTGAAGATCCAACTAGCGCACCAGTTATAATTAACAAGTTGTTTTGAAGCATAAAACCAGTTGCGGCTGCCGCCCAACCTGAGTATGAATTGAGCATTGAAATAACAACTGGCATATCAGCACCGCCAATAGAAGCAACTAAATGATATCCAAATGCAAGTGAAATTAAAGTTGTTGTAGTTAATATTAGCACTTTCCAATTAGTTCCAGTTTCTATGAACTGAAATAATAAAAATATGGAAATTAAAAGTGCAGCAATATTCCATATGTGCTTGTACGGAATGTTTAACGGTTTAGAAGAAAGGATTTCCCTTAGTTTTCCAAAAGCAACTAGTGAACCTGAAAATGTAATTGAACCAATAAAAATTGCTAAGAATATCTCAACTAAATGAATGACTTGTTCAGTTTGAGTTATATATTCTTCTTCAAGAAGAATATAATTATTATAGCCAACTAAAATAGCTGCCATTCCTACAAAGCTATGGAGAATTGCAACCAGTTCAGGTATTTTTGTCATCTCAACTTTCTTAGTGTATTTAATACCAATAGTCCCACCAATTAGCATAGCAATAACAGTCCAAATTAATCCTTCATATCCTTGAGAAAATATAGTTGCGATAAGAGCTATGCTCATACCTGCCATTCCGTAATAATTTCCTAAACGTGCCGTTTTTTGTTTAGAAAGACCGGCTAAGCTTAAAATAAAAAAGACAGCAGCAAGAATGTAAGCTGTATGTACTAATCCTGAAGACATATTGGATTCTCCTTCAATCTTTATGAAACATTTTAAGCATACGTTCAGTTATAGTAAACCCCCCGAATATGTTGATGCTTGCAATAAGCACGGCAATGAATGACAATAAAGTTACGATTCCACTGCCTTGTTCTATTTGTAATAATGCGCCAACAATTATGATACCAGAGATTGCATTTGTCACTGACATTAATGGGGTATGAAGTGCATAGGTTACATTCCAAACAACGTAATAACCGATTATGCAGGATAGAACAAGCACAGTAAAATGCTCAAAAATGGCTTCTGGAGCATTAAATGCAATCCAACCTAATACTCCTACGAGAACTGATAATATTAAAATTTTCTTTAATGATAATATAGGGTTAGCTGGATTAATCTTCGTTTTACTAACTGGATTAACCTTCGTTTTACTAAGTTTTTCTACTTGTTTTGTTGGAGATATTGATATTGGAATAGGTGGTGCTGGCCAGGTTATTTCCCCTTTTTTTATGACGGTCACACTTCGCAAAATCACATCTTCAAGATTAATACTAATTTGACCATCTTTCCCTTTGCATAATAACTTAAATAGGTTAAGAATGTTAGTAGCGTAAAGTTCCGATGATTGACTAGGAAGTCTTGCTAGTATATTAGTATAGCCTATAACTTTGCTTCTGTTATCTGTTGTGACGACTTTATCAGGTATTGTATACTCACAATTTCCACCATTAGAAGCAGCAAGGTCAACTAGAACAGATCCAGGCTTCATATTATCTACCATATCTTTGGTGATTAGTATTGGTGCAGGTTTTCCTGGAATTAATGCACTAGTGATAATTATATCTATATCTTTGGTTTGGTTCGCATATAGTTCTTGAGCTTTTTTATTAAAATGATCGGACATTTCTGTTGCATATCCATCAGTCCTTTCTATCTTCTCTGTTGTTTTTTCTTTTACTTGCTGATAATTTATCTCTAAAAATTCAGCACCCATTGATTTTACTTGTTCTTTCACTTCAGAACGAACATCAAATGCTCGCACAATTGCACCTAGACTTCTAGCCAATCCTATGGCAGACAGTCCTGCAACACCAACACCTAGAACTAATACTTTTGCTGGTTCTATTCTACCTGCTGCTGTTATTTGACCACTAAGAAAGCGTCCAAATTGATGCGAAGCTTCTATTATTGCTCGGTAACCAGCAATATTTGCCATAGAAGATAAAGCATCTAGTGATTGGGCTTTAGATATTCTTGGAACTGCATCCATTGCTATTACATTAATATCTTTGCTAGATAGTCGCTTCATTAATTCAGGATTTTGAGCAGGCCAAATGAAACTTATGAGGGTAGCCCCTTTCTTGATAAGTGTTGCTTCATCAATATTATTTTTTTGATCAAAAATAGGAGCATTAACCTTAAGAATAATATCTTTTTCCCAAACTTTCTTTGTTGAAACAATTCTTGCTCCTGAAGTTTCATAGTCTAAATCACGAAAGTTTGCTAGTTCTCCTGCTTTGGATTCAACAAAAACCTCAAAACCTAATTCAATAAGATGTTTAACTGATTTTGGACAAGCAGAAACTAGCTTTTCACCAGATCGTATTTCTTTAGGTATACCAACTTGCATAGACTATCCCTCAACTAGATTGTTATTGCATAGCAAAAACGACAAGCTTTTTATAAAAAACACTTAAAATTTTTTTTATTTTAAATAATCTAACCATATTACTAATATATAATAAATGATGAAATCAAATACTAAATGATGACCCGCATCCACAAGTTGTCACAGCATTTGGGTTGTCAACGAAAAAGTAAGAACCTTTTAGCCCTTCTGTATAATCAACTACACCTCCAATCAAGTATTGGAGACTCATTGGATCAATAACTAAAGTTACACCTTGATTTTCAATAGTAGTATCACCATCATTAATGTTTTTATCAAAAGTAAACCCATACTGAAAGCCGCTACAGCCACCACCTGTAATATACACTCTTAGTTTTAACGCTAAATTTTCTTCTTCTAAAAGTAATGTCTTTACACGTGTAGCTGCTGCATCAGAAAAAGTTAGTGGAATGTTTGTTTTATTCATAAATAATATTTCTTATATATTTAGGATATGGAAACCTTATTTTAATTGTCAGATTTAATCTGTCAGAAACAATAACAAAGTAAGCAATTAACTTAACAAAGTGTTACAAAAAAGTACAATCAATTATATGGATAAATTAATTTTTAATTAAGAAATGTTTACTGGATATTATAAATAGTTGAGTTGTTTCTGCTTTACATAGGAATAAATTAGCTAATTTAATATAATAAATATAGCTAAAAGCTTTTTATATTAATATTTTTTAGGATGAATGATATAAAGATTATGCGTAGAATATAAATTATTTCCCACTTTTATATAGTTTAAGTAATGAGTTTTGATACTTCCCGTTATGCAGAGATTCGTCCATATAATGACAAAGAGATTCCATCCGCTATAGCTAGATTGATTAATGATCGAGAATTTATTAATGCAATTCTTCGTTATCGTTTTAAAAATTATTCTCTTTGGTTAAAAAATCTAATGGCCCCATTTATGAGAATGTATTTAAAAATTAAATGGGCTAAATTAACTTCAGTTGAAGCTGTTCAACTTGAGGTTAAAAAACATTTATCTAGAACTTTGAAATCTACAACTGATGGAGTGACTTTTTCAGGTCTAGATAAGTTAGTTCAACACAAAGCATATTTATTTATTTCTAATCATCGTGATATTACAATGGACCCTGCTTTAATCAATTATGCTCTTCATCAGTTTAATCATAAGACTGCTCGTATTGCTATTGGTGATAATCTCTTAAAAAAATCCTGTGCTACAGAATTAATGAAGTTAAATAAAAGTTTTATTGTAAAACGTTCAGCAAAGGGTCCACGTGAAATCATGAAAGTGTTGAGCACTCTATCTAGTTATATTAAGCACTCGCTTGATACAGAAAATTCAATTTGGATTGCTCAGAAGGAAGGACGTGCAAAAGATGGTAATGACTTTACTGATCCTGCAATTTTAAAAATGTTTTATATTGAAGGACGTAAGAGAAAAATCAGCTTTCCTGAGTATATTAAATCTTTGCGTATTATTCCAGTAGCTATTTCTTATGAGAATGATCCATGTGATGTCGCAAAAGCATGTGAACTATATGAGCGTTCAAGTAAAGGAAGTTATAAAAAAGGAGAATTTGAGGATATCGAAAGTATTGTTCAGGGTATTCTTGGTGATAAAGGCAAAGTGCATATTGCATTTGGTGATATCATCGATCAGGTATTTAAAACTCCAGATCAATTGGCAATTGAAATTGACCGTCAAATCTATAAGAACTATAAACTTTTTCCAATTAATATGCTTGCTGCAGGAAGAAGTTGTGGAAAGTTTGAAAAAGATGTTTATCTCAAATTGCAAAAAAAGCTAGAATCTTTACCAATCGGAGCACATCAATACTTGTTAGATAGTTACGCAAACCCAGTTCGAAATCAAAAAAAAACAATTTAATTTAGGAAAGGTACAGTTTTTTATTTATTAAAATAAGTATAATTTCTTGTATAAGATTGTAATTTATTTGGATATTTATCTGTTTTCGTTAGTTTTGTTTTGATCTAAGTGGATAGAGTGCTTATTCTCTTTTTTTAGCGAGATATATAGATAGTGCCTATTGTTTATTTTTATTTTATCTTCTAATAAAGATATTCATCTGTTATGTCTAGCATATTAATTATAGGCATCTCCTCCGGATTTAGAGGTAAATCTCATTTTTTTTTCTCCATTACATTCTACTATATACTTAACAATTACAGTTATAGTTTGAACCTTAATTTTTTAGTCTAATTTAGAAGAAAACTAGTTGTTTGTAGTTATCTAGGGAGAAAATCTAAGTTAGATGATATAAATTATCAAATTTATAAGCAGTGTTTTTGTCTTGTTTTAGATGAAAATTTGATGTTAAAGTTCACTTCTAGGGTTACTCACTGTATCTAATTTATGGTTACTATGCATTTTAAAAGATACGTTTTTTTTGAGTGCTTGTTCAGCTAATCAAATTAGTTGTTTTGTGTTATTTACAAAATATTAAGTTATAGAACAGCTGATTTAATGCTTATTAAAGACCGTTTTTTTAGGAAATATAGAATGGTATTGGAAAATGATTTTTTGCAAAGTTGTTTGATTTTTCTTATCTCTGCTGTGATTGCTGTACCACTAATGCATCGTATAGGTTTAGGTTCTATAGTGGGTTATTTATTAGCAGGAATTATAATTGGTCCTTATGGATTTGGATTAATCGATGATGTTAAAGCAATACTGAATTTTTCTGAATTTGGTGTAGTACTGTTATTATTTCTTATTGGATTAGAACTTAATCCAACAAAACTGTGGCAAATAAAGGGCTCTATTCTAGGATTTGGAGGCACTCAAGTTATTTTTACGACAGTTTTAATTTCTATTATTGTTTATTGTATTGGAGTAAATTTAAATACTAGTTTAGTCATAGGAATGGGGTTAACACTTTCTTCTACTGCAATGGTATTGAGAGTTTTAGAAGAGCAAAAATTAATAGATAAGGAAGAAGGACGAGCTGGTTTAGCAGTGTTATTGTTCCAAGATATTGCAGTGATACCTATGTTAGCATTATTGCCTGTTTTAGCTGGTAATATAACATGGAATTGGCTAGATGCTTTGTGGAAGCTAAGTGCTATCCCGGCTCTTTTAGTTAGTGGACATTACATACTTAAGCCGTTATTTAAGTATGTGGCAATAAATGATATAAGTGAGTTATTTACTATTGCATCTTTACTGCTAGTTATAGGTATTTCTGTAGTGATGGAAATGCTTGGTCTATCTATGGTATTTGGTGCCTTTTTAGCAGGTCTTCTTCTCGCTGACAGTGAATATAGATATGAATTAGAAGTTGCTATTGAGCCTTTCAAGGGTTTATTGCTTGGTTTGTTTTTTATTTCTATAGGTATGATTATCAATTTAGGGTTACTTATTTTAGAACCTATAAAAATCATAACCGCAGTTTTGGCTTTAGTTCTTATAAAAAGTTGTATTTTGTACCTATTAGCTCAACTTTTCGTTAAATCTAATAAGTTAAGAAGAACAATTTCGGTGATATTAAGTCAGTCTGGAGAATTTGCTTTTGTGATTTTTGCTTCTGCTCAGAAACAGGGTTTGCTAAAAGAAGAATTTTCTTCTTTTTTACTTCTAGTAGTTAGCCTATCTATGGTTACTACACCAATATTACTTTTAGTTCAGATGAAATGGTTCTCTTCTATATTTAGTGATAAAAATAAGTCTAAAGATTTAATCCTTGACGTAGTCAATAATACAGCTCCTCAAGTTATTATTGTAGGATTTAGTCGTTTTGGGCAAATTCTTGCACAAATGATGCGTGTTAAACAAATTAAAATGACTGTGTTAGAGAATGATGTAAATCAAATAAACTTTTTGAGGAGATATGGCTATAATGCATTGTATGGCGATGCTACCCAGTTAAAATCACTATATGCAGCTGGAGCAGATAAAGCTACTATTATTATAATATGTACAGACATATCAAATAAAATAGTTAAAATTATTGCGCTGTGTAATCGTTATTTTCCTAAACTTAAAATTTTAGCTAGGTCACGAAGTTATCTTGAAGAACATCAATTACTAGTTCATGGAATTAAAAATTATTCAAGCGAAGTCGTTTTTGGTGCAACAGATTTAGGTAGACAAGTTTTAATAGCGCTTGGTATGCGATCATGTCAAGCTAAACAGGCTGAAGAAGATTTCAGAAAAATTAATAGTATTGTACTAGAGAAATTGTTTTCTCAATATAATGAAAATCAATTAAATGGATTAGAAGAGCAAGAACTAAGCAAAAAACTTGAAGAATTGTTCAGTTTTAAAATAAAAAATTTTTGTTAAAATTATAATTCTTATAAGGAGTAATTTTTTAAAAAATATAATTTTAATTCAGATAATGTTGTTAAAAGAAGAAAAATTTTAAGTTTTGATTATATGAAAGTTTAATATTTAAAGGTAGATATTATGGTAAAACCGTTTTCTATTGCTATTCATGGTGGTGCAGGTGCTTTTCAAAGAAAGCAAATGAAGAAAGAAATTGAGTTATCTATAAAAAAAGATTTGGAAAGATCTGTGTTAGCTGGACATTCAATTTTGAAAAAGTCTGGTGATGCCTTAGATGCAGCTGTTGAAGCAGTTAGAATTTTGGAGGATTCTCCAAAATTTAATGCTGGAAGAGGTTCGGTCTTCAACAATAAAGAGATTATCGAGATGGATGCTTCTGTTATGCATGGAAAAAAAATGACTGCAGGAGCAATTGCAGGAGTACGTCATATTAAAAATCCTATTATGTTAGCCAGGGATGTAATGAAGAAAAGCAAGCATGTATTGTTGGTTGGAGAAGGAGCAGAAGAATTTGCTTTTGAACATAATCATCAGTATATTAAGCAAGATTATTTCTATACAACTATTCAGTACAATCGATTGATTTATATGAAAAAAAGAGATTTATTTGAACTTTCTGATCCAGAGTATCTAAATAATAAATATGGTACAGTTGGAGCTGTTGCTTTGGATCAGCAAGGTAATCTTGCTTCCGCAACTAGTACAGGTGGTATTACTAATAAAAGGTATGGACGTGTTAGTGATTCAGCATTAATTGGTAGTGGAACAGTTGCTGAAAATGGTAATGTTGCAGTATCCACAACTGGAATAGGAGAAATATTTATTCGAAAAATGGTTGCAAGTGATGTAGCAGCTAGAATGCGCTATTTAGAAGAAGATATCATTACTGCTAGTGAATCAGTAATTCAAGGTGATTTAAAATCAATAGGTGGTGAAGGAGGTTTAATTGCAATAGATGCTTATGGCAATATTTGTTTTTCTATGAATACTTCTGGTATGTATCGAGCGAGTATTGATATTAATGGAAATCTTATCATAAAGATTTATTCTGATGACTAATTTAAAATTATTTTAGTAAATATAATTTGCACTAATAATCCGATTTGATAAAAATTGGCTGAAAAAAAAAATGTTTAATGATAAAGTTTTTTCTTAATCAATAACTAAAGCCGGTTTTTATTAAAGATGGGTAATAATGTAGTGGTATTAGGTACTCAGTGGGGTGATGAAGGCAAAGGTAAAATTGTTGATCTTTTGTCCAGAAATGTGAAGTATGTGGTTCGTTATCAAGGTGGTCATAATGCAGGTCATACTCTTTTTATTAATGGGAAAAAAATTGTACTTCATTTGATTCCATCAGGTATTCTTAATAGCAATGCAACCTGTATGCTTGGTAATGGTGTTGTTCTGTCACCTGATGCTTTATTCAGAGAAATACACTTTCTTGAGAAAAGTGGGATTATTATCAGTCAGCGCCTTTTTATTTCTGAAGCTTGTCCATTAGTTCTCCCTTACCATGTTGCCATTGATCGAGCAAGGGAAGAAAAGCGTGGAGAAAAAGCAATTGGTACAACAGGTCGTGGTATTGGTCCAGCATACGAAGATAAAGTTGCTCGTCGTGCTTTACGAATTGGGGATTTATTTAATGAAAAAGAATTTTCAAAGAAATTAAAAAAAGTACTTGAATTTTATAATTTCCAGTTAAAATACTTTTATAAAGTTGAACCATTACTCTATAACCAAGTATTGGAAAAAGCAATGTTTTATTCGGAATCGCTAACCTCAATGGTCATAGATATTACAGATCAACTGGATAAAGCTCGTCAGCGTCAAGATAAAATATTGTTTGAAGGTGCGCAAGGTACATTATTAGATATTGACCATGGTACTTATCCTTATGTGACCTCCTCCAATACAACTGTTGGTGGTGTTGTTAGTGGTTCTGGTTTTGGTTTTCGTCATCTTAATTACATTTTAGGTATTGCGAAGGTTTACTGTACACGTGTAGGTTTTGGTCCATTTCCTACAGAATTAAATTGTGAAATTGGTAATTATTTAGGATTAAAAGGTAATGAATTTGGTGCCACTACAGGTCGTCAACGTCGTTGTGGTTGGTTTGATGCTGTTGCAGTACGTCGTGCAGTTCAGATCAATTCAATTTCAGGTTTTTGTTTAACTAAATTAGATGTGTTAGATGGATTGAAAGAGGTGAAAATTTGTACTGCTTATAAAATGAAAAATGGTTTCATTGCAAAAACTTTACCAATGTCTTTTAGAAATTTTGAGGAAGTTGTTCCTATTTATGAGACAATGCCAGGCTGGGATGACAATACAAGTGGTTCTAGAACATTAGAAGTATTACCTCAAGCATCACTTAATTATATTAAACGAATTGAAGAACTAATTGGTGTGCAGGTTAATATTATTTCTACTGGTCCTGAACGTGAAGAAACAATTATAAAAGTTCATCCATTTGATTTTTAGCCGTTAGTTTTTCAGTTTTATCTTGCAGAGTTGCTATTTTATGAATATTTTATAGAATACTTAAGTGATGAATCTAAAAATAATAATTCGATTAGGATTAATACTGTTATCATTACCAGCTTATGCAAAGTTAGGCACACCTATTCCTGTTTATACCGAGGTTGAATTAATTGAATTAATAGAAAAAAATCAGCATTTACAAAGGGTAAAATCTGATAATTGTCAATTAGTAGAAGATATTTTAGCACGTGCTAGCCGTGCTAGTTTGCCATCTTATGAGTTTTTATATGGTGATATGCTAACTTGGGGTGTGTGTGTTAATCAAGATGTTGAGCTTGGAATTCATTATATGAAACGTGCTGCTGTTCAAGGGTTACCAGCAGCTCTTGAACAGTTAGGGCGTTATTATGCACGTGGTCTATTTTTTCAACCCAATAAAGAACGTGCTATGTTTTATTTGAGGAAAGCTTCAGCAATAGGAAATTTAAATGCCAAAATCTATTTTGCTGAATTATTATTGAGCGAGTATGGAAGTCCTTTAGATTATGAAGATGCTTATCATTGGCTTCATAATTCAAGTGTAGCAGATAAGTCTGTTCGTAAGAAAATTTCAACTCTATGCAAAAGTTTAGAAATGCGTATGCCAGCAAATATTATTAGAAGAGTTAAAAATCAGGAACGCTTTCAATAAGTTTTGTTGTTTGCTCTCTCTAATCTCTAATTCTAATATAATATAACCATGCTAAAATCCTCAGTCAAAGAATGTGCACTTCATTTCATTTAAAATCAAGTTTGATTATATGTAGAAAAAAATGAATAACGATCCATTTTTATTCCGTGAATCTAAAAAGTATAAAAATCCTATTCCCAGTAGAGAATTTATTTTAGCTTATCTAGATAAGCTTCAGACACCTATTGATCATAATTCTTTATTTAAAGAACTAAATTTATCTAGAAAAGAACATTATAAAGCATTAAGACTTAGATTAAGGGCAATGGAACGCGATGGGCAGTTAATTTTAATTAATCGTTATCATTATGCTCTACCATACAAATGTGAAACAATGAAGGGGTTTGTAATCGGGCATAGACATGGATATGGCTGGTTTCGACCAGAAGGTCAAATAAGCAATCATATTGATGTATTTTTACCTCATCATCAAATGCGCACTATTATTCATGGTGATTATGTATTAGTACGTTCTTTTTGTGCATATAAAAATGCTCGAAAAGAAGGTCGGGTACTTCAATTATTAAAACAATGCAAAGATCAAATAGTTGGTCGATTATTCTTTAAAAATAATACTAAATATGTTTTAGCTAATGACTCTCGCATTAATCGTGATATTTTAATTCCAGACGATGATAGTAGTAATGCTCAAGTAGGTAATATAGTAGTGGTTGAAATTATTAACAGAAATGAATACTGCGCTAAGGGAATAATTGGGAAAATTATAGAAGTTCTTGGCGAAAGTATGTTACCTGGTATTGCTATAAAAGTTGCACTCCTTACTCACAAAATTCCTAATATTTGGCCTGATAATGTAGAAAAAGAAATCTCTAATTTTTTAAACTTTTCTGGAAAAATTTCAGAAAAATCGAAAAAAGGCAGACTAGACCTTCGAGATTTACCTTTTATTACTATTGATGATGAAGATGCTCATGATTTTGATGATGCGGTTTTTTGTAAAGCTCGAAAGAATGGAGGTTGGCGTTTATGGGTTGCTGTTGCTGATGTAAGTTACTATGTACATCCTAATAGTTATATAGATAAGGAAGCAATAAATCGCGGTAATTCAGTTTATTTACCTTCTCGGGTTATACCAATGTTACCTGAAGTGCTTTCTAATGGCTTATGTTCACTAAAACCTAAAGTAGATCGCTTATGTCTAATCTGTGAAATATCTATTTCAGATATGGGTAAGTTATTAGATTACAAGCATTATGAAGCAATAATATCTTCTCATAAACGTTTCACTTATAATGAAGTAAGTGCGATTTTAAATGGTGATAAAGTATTGCGTATTCTTTATAATCCATTTATTCGACATTTAGAAGAACTACATAAAATGTATAAAGTTCTAAAAAATGCACGAAATCATCGTGGTTCGATTGAATTTGATGTTTTTGCAACAAAAATTATTTTCTCTTGTAGATATAAAATTGATCGTATTGAACCTATCATTCGGAATGATGCGCATAAAATAGTTGAAGAATGTATGATCTTAGCTAATATTGCTTCAGCTTTGTTACTTGAGAAATCTAAAATACCTGTTCTGTTTCGTATTCATGACTCTCCAGATAATATTAATTTAAAGGAATTACGTATTTTTTTAGATAGATTAGGTTTGAATTTAACAGGAGGTTTAAAGCCATCTTCTAAGGATTATGCTAACTTAATCAGTAAAATAGCCAATCATAAAAATAAAGAGCTAATCCAAAGTGTTTTATTGCGTTCTATGAAACAGGCAGTATATAGCTCAAACAATACAGGTCATTTTGGATTAGGATTAAAAGTGTATGTACATGTTACATCTCCCATTCGACGTTATTCTGATTTAGTATTGCACCGTTTGATTAAATATATTCTTTCTCAAGAAAATAATACCCTTACCAATAGTTACTATCGTTATTCATCTAGCGATATAAACTTTTATAGCGCACAATGTTCCATGACAGAGCGACGTGCTGATAATGTTAACAGAATGGTTTCTGATTGGTTTAAATCTGAGTATATAAAAGATTATATTGGAGAAGAATTTAATGGGATAATTATTCATATAACGCATTTTGGGTTTTTTGTTCGATTAGATGAATTGTATATTGATGGTTTAGTACATATCTCTTGCTTAACTAATGATTGTTACAAGTTTAATTTGCTTAATCAAAGCTTGATAGGTAAGAATTTTGGTATAAATTACCGCTTAGGTGATATAGTGAAGGTGAAGATTTTATCAATTGATTCAGAGCACAGCAAGATTACTTTAAAATTGGTTAAGGGAAAGTAAATGATAGGTATTAGTAAGAAATCAAACCTATTACTATCAAGTAGACAAGTGTGAAAGATGGTGATTAGATTGAGTAATAAAAACGAATTAATTTATGGAATTCATTCAATAAAAGCAGTTTTAAAAAAAGTGCCTGATCGATTGCTAGAGGTTTTTATCTTGAAAGGTAATTATAGTATTCGTATTTCTAATCTTTTAGATGAAATAAAAATATATTCTATTTCTATTCAAAAGATGAACCGTAGATCTTTGGATGCAAAAGTAGGTAATACAAAACATCAAGGTATAGTTGCTAGAATAAAAAAAACTAAAGAATTTCATGAAAATGATTTGTTTTTTATTTTATCGAAGCATAAACACCCCCTTATTTTAGTACTGGATGGTATAACAGATCCTCATAATTTAGGTGCATGTTTGCGCAATGCAGATGCTGCAGGTGTTCCATTAGTTATTGTTCCAAAAGATAGAACATCACCAATAACGGCAACTGTAAAAAAAGTTGCATGTGGTGCTGCTGAAACAGTAGGATTAGTTAGAGTCGTTAATTTAGCTCGTACTATTCGATTGCTTCAAAATCAAGGGTTTTTTTTTGTTGGTACTGATAGTAACGCTAAACGTGATATTTATCATACTAAATTGACAGGTTCTGTAGCGATTGTTGTGGGTGGAGAGGAAAAGGGTATTCGTCATCTAATTCGTGTAACTTGTAATGATCTTGTTAAGATTCCAACAGTAGGTAATATTACAAGTCTTAATGTTTCAGTTGCTTCAGGAATTTGTTTATTTGAAGCTCTTCGTCAACGTTTAGTATAGTCTAATTTTATAACTGCTGAGATAATGTGACTTGATAAGTGTTTTTAGCTGCTTTAAAAATAATTTTGTTTATTTTTAAAGCAAGCACTTGCATGTGAAATTGTGATCTGTATAATTCAGCACACTAGTTTAATCCAGATGTGAGTTTATCAGGTAGTCTGATTAAAAAGAGAACTGACTTCCCTGGTTCTAGTATTTTATTTAGTTTGGCCTCAGCTAGCGTTTGTGGCCAGCTGTGTTTATTGTCTTTTAAATAGCTTATTTGTTAGATAGAGTTTTATTTAGGGTCAATTCAAGGAAGATTAATTGGCAACGTATTCCTATATATTTTTTATGCTCGGATGTTGCAGTTATTCTATCGAATCAATCGCAATCGGTGTTTTTTATTTTTAATAAATACTTAATTATTACGCCGCTGCTTTATTGTACATTTAATTATTGGAGCTCTGTATCATGCAGAACCAACGTATTCGTATACGCCTAAAAGCTTTTGATTATAAATTAATTGATGCTTCCACTGCAGAAATCGTTGAAACAGCAAAGCGTACTGGTGCACAGGTTCGCGGTCCTATTCCTCTTCCTACTCGCAAAGAGCGTTTTACTGTTCTTATTTCTCCGCATGTTAATAAAGATGCTCGGGATCAATATGAAATTCGTACTCATAAGCGTCTAATTGATATTGTTGAACCAACAGATAAAACTGTTGATGCTTTAATGCGTTTAGATCTTGCTGCTGGCGTTGATGTACAAATCAGCCTAGGTTAAAGTAGAGGGATAAAAGGAATGATTGGTCTGATTGGACGTAAAGTAGGTATGACCCGTATATTCACGGAAGAAGGTGTTTCTACACCAGTAACTGTTATAGAAGTTGAAACGAACCGTATTTCTCAAATTAAAACTTTTAAAAACGATGGCTATATTGCAATTCAGGTAACGACTGGTGATAAGAAACGTAGTCGTATTTCTAAACCAAGAGCTGGTCATTTTGCAAAATCAGGTATAGAAGCTGGTCGCGCTCTTTGGGAATTTCGTTTAAAAGATCAAAAGTTATTTAAATTAGGCGATGAACTAAATTTGAAATTACTTAGAAAGTATAAGAAAGTAGATATTACTGGAAAATCTAAGGGGAAAGGTTTTCAAGGTGTTGTCAAACGTTGGAATTTTCGCACTCAAGATATGAGTCATGGTAATTCTTTATCTCATCGTGCACCTGGCTCTATTGGACAGTGTCAAACTCCAGGTCGTGTCTTTAAAGGTAAAAAAATGGCAGGTCATACTGGATGTATTCGTGTAACGACGCAAAATTTAGATATCGTACGTATTGATATTAAACGTAATTTGCTTCTTATTAAGGGAGCAGTACCAGGTTCAATAGGTGCTGATGTTATTGTAAAACCAGCTATTAAACAAAACTATGACGTCTAGAGAGGGGTAGTATAGTAATGGAATTGATAGTTAAAGGTGGTGATACATTAACTGTTTCTGAAGCGATTTTTGGATGTGATTTCAATGAGGCTTTGGTACATCAGATTGTTGTTGCATTTAAAGCCGGTGCTCGTCAGGGCACTCGTGCTCAAAAGACACGTTCAGAAGTTTCTGGTGGTGGAGCAAAACCTTGGCGTCAAAAAGGCACAGGGCGCGCTCGTTCTGGTACTATTCGTAGTCCACTTTGGCGGTCAGGTGGTGTTACTTTCGCAGCAAAAATGCAAGACCATAGTCAAAAAGTCAATAAGAAGATGTATCGTGGTGCAATGAGAAGTATTTTTTCTGAGCTTGTTCGTCAAAAACGATTAGTAATTATTAATACTTTTTCTATACCTTTCCCAAAGACGAGGGAATTGATTGCTAAACTCAAAATACTTAATTTAAGTAATATTTTTATAGTGACTGATAAGATAGATAAAAATTTGTTTTTGTCTGCTCGTAACCTTTATGAGGTTGGTGTATCTCATGTGTCTGGTATTGATCCTGTATGCTTAATAGCTTTTGATAAAGTTTTGATAACTGTTTCGGCTCTCAAGAAAGTTGAGGAAATGTTAGCATGATTACTGAAGAGCGTATTTTAAACGTTATACGATTTCCGCATATCTCTGAAAAAGCAACTATTGCAGGAGAAAAGTTTGGAACTATTGTTTTTAAGGTTGCTAAAGATTCGACTAAAAAAGAAATTAAGTTAGCTGTAGAAGAGTTATTTAAAGTAAAGGTTAGGTGTGTAAATACTCTTATAATAAAAGGTAAGCGAAAACGTCAAGGTCGTCGTATTGATGTTAAGAAGGCTTATGTTCTCTTAGAGAAAGGTCAGGATATTGATTTTACTAGCAGTGCTGCGAAATAAATAACTGGAGTAGTTTAGAATGGCTATTATTAAGTGTAAGCCGACTTCCCCTGGTCGTCGTCACGTTGTCAAAGTTGTTAATTCGGAGTTACATAGAGGTAACCCATATAAACCTTTATTAGCAAAAAATTCTAAGACTGGCGGTCGTAATAATAAAGGTCGTATTACAGTGCGTCATATTGGTGGTGGACATAAACGTCGCTACCGTTTAATTGATTTCAAACGTAATAAAGATAATGTTCCGGCAAAAATTGAGCGTATAGAATATGATCCTAATCGCAGTGCTAATATTGCTCTAGTATTATACAAAGATGGTGAGCGTCGTTATGTTATTTTACCTAAAGGTATCAAGAAAGGTGATGAAATTCAATCAGGATTCAATGTTCCAATAAAAGTAGGTAATGCTTTACCAATGAGCAATATTCCAGTTGGTACCGTTGTTCATTGTATTGAGTTGAAGCCTAAAAAAGGAGCTCAGCTTGCTCGTTCTGCTGGTGCTTATGCCCAGATTATTGCTCGTGATGGTTTATATGTTACTATTAGATTGCGCTCTGGAGAAATTCGGAAAGTACTTTCTGATGGACGTGCAACAATTGGCGAAGTTGGTAATGCTGAATATATGCTGCGAGCTTTAGGTAAAGCAGGTGCTAAGCGCTGGCGTGGTGTTCGTCCTACTGTGCGTGGTGTAGTGATGAATCCAGTTGACCATCCACATGGAGGAGGTGAGGGGAGAACATCTGGAGGTCGTCATCCAGTTTCACCTTGGGGTGTACCAACAAAGGGCTTCAAGACCCGAAAAAACAAACGCACTGACCGGTATATTGTGCGTCGTCGTAATAAATAATAGTGAAGAGGAATCAGCATGCCACGTTCTCTTAAGAAAGGGCCTTTTATTGATTTACATTTGTTGAAAAAGGTAGAGAAAGCGGTAGAAAGTTCAGGGAAAAGACCTATTAAAACTTGGTCTCGTCGTTCTATGGTTATTCCAAAAATGATTGGTTTGACTATTGCTGTGCATAATGGTCGTCAACATGTTCCAGTTTTTATAACTGAGGAAATGGTGGGCCATAAATTGGGCGAATTCTCACCAACTCGGACTTATCGCGGTCACTCTGCAGATAAGAAAGCTAAAAAGCGTTAAAGGAAGGAAATAGCAATGGAAGCACTAGCTAAACATAACTTTGCTCATATTTCTCCTCAAAAGGCTCGTTTAGTAGCTAACCAAATACGAGGACAAGCTGTAGCTCAAGCTTTAGAACTTTTAACCTTTAGCAATAAAAAAGCCGCAGGATTAATCAGGAAAGTGCTTGAATCAGCAATTGCTAATGCAGAGCATAATGAAAATGCAAATATTGATGATTTGAATGTTGCTAAAATTTTTATAGATGAAGGTCCTATTATAAAGCGCATTATGCCTAGAGCAAAGGGTCGTTCGGATCGCATCTTTAAGCGGTCAAGCCATATCACCATTATTGTAGCTGATCGACAAAGTAACTAGGAGAGGAAATAATGGGTCAAAAAGTACATCCAAATGGTATCCGTCTTGGTATTGTTAAGAATTGGAATGCTACATGGTTTGCTAATACTAAAGATTTTGCTGGTAACTTAGATAGTGATTTTAAGGTGCGCAAGTTTTTATCTAAAGAACTAGAAAAAGCTTCTCTCTCACGTATAGTTATTGAGCGCCCAGCTAAAAGTATTCGCGTAACCATTCATACTGCTCGTCCAGGTATTGTTATTGGAAAAAAAGGGGAAGATGTTGAAAAGCTAAGAACAGCTGTAGCTAAAATTACTGGTGTTCCAGCTCAAATTAATATTGCTGAAGTACGTAAACCTGAACTTGATTCTCAGCTTGTAGCTGATAGTATTGCATCTCAATTAGAGCGTCGAGTTATGTTTCGTCGTGCTATGAAACGTGCAGTACAAAATGCTATGCGATTAGGTGCTAAAGGTATTAAAGTAGAGGTGAGCGGTCGATTAGGTGGTACTGAAATTGCGCGTTCTGAATGGTATCGTGAAGGTAGGGTTCCTTTACATACTTTGCGTGCTAATTTAGATTATTCACTTTCTTCTAGTAAAACTCAATATGGTGTTATTGGAGTTAAGGTTTGGATTTTTAAAGGTGAGATTTTAGGTGGCATGCCAATTACCATGTTAGATAAAAAAACTGATAAATCTAATAAAAAGCAGCGTAAAGGTCGTAAATAAGGAGTTAAAAAATGTTACAACCCAAGCGCACTAAGTTTCGTAAGGTCCAAACTGGCCGAAATCGTGGTTTAGCAAAGGGTACTAGTATAAATTTTGGAAACTTTGCTTTAAAAGCAGTAGGACGTGGCCGATTGACTGCTCGTCAGATTGAAGCTGCTCGTCAAACAATGACGCGTCATATTAAACGTCAAGGCAAAATTTGGATACGTGTATTTCCGGATAAACCAATTACAGAAAAACCTCTTGAGGTTCGTCAAGGTAAGGGTAAAGGTAATGTTGAGTATTGGGTAGCGCAAATTCAACCTGGTAAAGTAATGTATGAAATGTCTGGTATTTCTGAAGAATTAGCTCGTGAGGCTTTTCGACTTGCTGCTCGAAAATTGCCATTTAAAACTATGTTTATAAGTAAACAGGTCATATCATGAAAGCAAGTGAACTTCGTAAAAAAAGTATTGAAGAACTAAAGTCTGAACTTTTTGGTATGTTGCGTTCTCAGTTAAATTTACGTATACAAGCAGCGACTAATCAGTTAAAAAAAACTGATACTTTAAAAAGTATTCGTCGTGATATCGCGCGTGTTAAAACCGTTTTAACTGAAAAGGCAGGCAGCTAAAATGAACGAACAAAAACGTATTGAGAAGGGTTATGTTATTAGCAATAAGATGGATAAATCTATCGTTGTTGCCATTGAGCGAATGGTAAAGCATCCAATTTATGGTAAATTTGTTAAACGTACCACAAAAGTGCAAGCACATGATGAAAATAATGAATGCAATTTTAATGACCAAGTTGAGATAGCAGAATGTCGTCCGCTATCTAAAATGAAGTCTTGGACATTAATTAAAGTTTTTAAAACCAAAAAAGTATAGCGTAGTTTATTTATAGTTTTTTTTGTGGCCACTTAGCGTGATCCAGTCAGCTTGGATTAGTTGCATTACCAATTCATTAAAAATGATGATATAGCCTAGCTATTTTCCTATTATCTGATTTAGGAACGAATTGTTACTTGCAGAAAAAGTGGGTATATTTAAAATATTACATTAGTGGAGTATGGACATGATCCAGATGCAAAGTACACTCGATGCTGCAGATAACTCTGGAGCTCGTAGAGTAATGTGCATTAAAGTATTGGGTGGTTCTCGTCGTCGTTATGCGCATATCGGGGATGTTATTAAGGTTACAGTTAAAGAAGCAATCCCTCGTAGTAAAGTAAAAAAGGGTGATGTTCTTAAAGCGTTAGTAGTTAGAACACGGAAGGGTGTTCGTCGCTATGATGGTTCCATTATTCGTTTTGATCGCAACGCTTGTGTATTGTTAAATAATAATACAGAGCAACCAATCGGCACACGTATTTTTGGTTCAGTTACGCGTGAACTTCGCGCTGATATGAGATTTATGAAGGTTATTTCTCTAGCTCCAGAGGTTTTGTAGGAGTACTTATAAATGGCAAATAAAATTCGTCGTAATGATGAAATCATCGTTCTTACTGGAAAAGATAAAGGAAAGAAGGGGAAGGTAACTAAAGTTTTTACGAATGGTAAAATCATAGTTGAAGGTGTTAACTTTATGAAAAAACACAAAAAACCTATATTAGATCGAGGTCAGAAAGGTGGCATTGTTAGACAAGAAGCAGTTATTGATATTTCTAATGTAGCAATTTTTAATATAGCTACAGGTAAAGCGGATCGTGTCGGTTTTCGTTTTGAAAATAATAAGAAAGTTCGTTTCTTTAAATCAAATGGCGAAATTCTTCCTAATTAATAAAATTTGGAGTTGGAATGTGGAGAAACTTCATGATTACTACAAATCATCTGTAGTTAATAGACTCACTAAAAAGTTTGATTATGCTAGCGTTATGCAGGTCCCTAGAATTGAAAAAATCACTCTAAATATGGGTGTTGGGGAGGCAAGTAATGATAAAAAGCTACTAGAAAATGCTGTGCATGATATGGCCAAAATTTCTGGTCAGAAACCGATTATGACCAAGGCGCATAGATCCGTTGCTAGTTTTAAGATTCGTGAGGGTTACCCAATTGGTTGTAAGGTAACATTACGAGGTAGTCGTATGTGGGAGTTTTTCGAACGTTTGATTTCAATTGCCCTTCCTCGTGTTCGTGACTTTCGGGGTGTTAGTTCTAAATCTTTTGATGGAAAGGGAAACTATAGCATAGGTATACGTGAGCAGATTATTTTCCCTGAAATTGATTACGATACGGTTGATCGTGTTCGGGGGCTTGATATTTCTATAACTACATCTGCTAAAACTGATGATGAGTGTTATGCTTTGCTAGCTGCTTTAAATTTTCCATTACGTAAGCGCAATTTAAGCTAAGGATGTTACTTTTATGGCTAAACAATCGATAAAAGCTCGTGAAGCTAAGCGGGCTAGGTTAGTAGCAAGGTTTGCCGCTAAGCGTTCTTGTTTCAAGTCTATTATTAGAGATTTAAATGTTTCAGATGAAGAACGTTGGAAGGCAGTGCTAAAGTTACAATTATTGCCACGCGATTCAAGTCCAACACGACAACGCAATCGTTGTAATCGAACTGGTCGTTCCAATGGTTATTTACGTAAATTTGGGTTAAGCCGTCTTAAGGTTCGAGAAGCCTGTATGAAAGGCGAGATTCCAGGTCTTCATAAAGCTAGTTGGTAATTCTTATTTAATTCATTTGGAGTGAAAATTATGAGCATGCAAGACCCTATTTCTGATATGTTAACTCGAATTCGTAATGCTCAAGCAGCAAGCAAATTGTCAGTGAAAATACCATCTTCAAAGTTTAAAATAGCAATTGCTAAGTTGCTTAAAACTGAGGGTTATATTATTGATTTCAACATTGAAAAATCAATAAAGTCTGAGCTGGAGATTATACTTAAATATTTTCGAACTCGTCCAGTAATTGAACAGATACAGCGTGTATCACGTCCTGGTTTACGTGTTTACAAGAAAAAAAATGCACTTCCATTAGTAATGGGTGGTTTAGGTGTGGCTATTGTATCCACTTCTCAAGGATTAATGTCTGATCGCATTGCTCGCGAAGTAGGTCTTGGTGGTGAAATTGTGTGCTATGTCGCTTGAGGAAAGTAAATTATGTCTCGTGTTGCTAGAATGCCTGTTATCATTCCGAATGGAGTGAAGGTAAATCTTAATGGTCAAAAGATTATTATAATAGGCAATAGGGGTCAATTGGCCTATATGATAAATACTGCTGTTGCTGTTTTTAAGGAAGATAATAATAAGTTAATTTTTTCTGTGCATGAAAAGAACACAGATTTAACTTATGCCAATGCACAAGCAGGCACAGCTCGTGCGTTAGTAAATAATATGGTTATCGGTGTTGTTAATGGATTTGAAAAAAAACTGCTTCTAAAAGGAGTTGGGTATCGAGCTTCTGTAAAAGGTAATCGGTTAGTTTTAATGCTTGGTTTTTCACATCCATTAAATTATATCTTTCCTAAAGAAATTCAAATAGAATGTCCAAGTCAAACAGAAATTGTTATTACTGGTTGTGATAAACAGTTAGTAGGCCAGGTTGCAGCCAATATTCGTTCTTACCGAAAACCTGAACCTTATAAAGGTAAAGGAATTCGTTATGTAGACGAAATGATTCGTACAAAAGAAGCTAAGAAGAAGTAAGTAATTATTATTTGATAGAGGAGAGGTTATACTGTGGATAAGAAATCATCTCGTATTCGTCGAGCTATGCGTTCGCGTAAAAAAATTTTAGAGTTAAAAGTAGCTCGTTTGATGATACACCGTACTCCTCGTCATATGTATGCCCAGATTATTGCATCAACTGGTTCTGAAGTAATAGCTTCAGCTTCTACTGTAGAAAAATCAGTTCGTAATCAAGTTACAAATAACACAGGTAATATCAGTGTAGCTAAAATAGTAGGGAAAATAGTTGCAGAGCGAGCTCTTAAAAAAGGTGTTTCTACCGTTGCATTTGACCGTTCTGGTTTTCGATATCATGGTCGAGTAGCAGCATTAGCTCAATCTGCCCGTGAAGCTGGTCTCAAATTCTAAGGTAGTAGGTTTATTACATATGGCTAAAGAACAACAACTAAATGATTTACAAGAAAAATTAATTTCTGTTAACCGTGTCTCTAAAACGGTTAAGGGTGGTAGAATTATGAGTTTTACTGCACTAACAGTGGTTGGTGATGGTATCGGTCGCGTTGGCTTCGGGTATGGTAAAGCTCGAGAAGTACCAGCTGCTATTCAAAAAGCGATGGAAAAAGCTCGCCGTAATATGGTTACTATTGCACTTAAAGGAAACACTCTGTTTCATGCAGTGAAAGGGCGTCATTCAGGTTCTAAAATTTACATGCAGCCTGCTTCAGAGGGCACTGGTGTAATAGCAGGTGGTGCAATGAGAGCAGTACTTGAAGTGGCTGGTGTGCATAATGTATTAGCAAAATCATATGGTTCCACTAATCCTATTAATGTTGTTCGTGCTACAGTTTCTGGTTTGTTAGATGTGAAATCTCCTAAAATGGTTGCTAGAAAGCGTGGACTAACTGTTAAAAAAGTTTTTGGATAAATAGAAAGGTTATCTTATGGGAACTATAAAAGTGACACAAATTAGAAGTTTGATTGGACGGATACCGAATCATAGAGCTTGCCTTAAGGGTTTAGGTTTACGAAAAATAAATCATACAGTAGAACTTGAAGATACACCATCTATTCGCGGTATGATAAAAAAAGTTTATTATATGCTTAAGGTTGAGGAGCGATTAGTATGAGATTAAATAGGCTATCTCCTATGCCTAATTCTAAACATTCTAAGAAGCGTGTAGGGCGTGGAATTGGTTCTACTTTTGGAAAAACGAGTGGTCGTGGTCATAAAGGACAAAAGTCACGTTCCGGTGCTAGTATTCCTGCAGGTTTTGAAGGTGGACAAATGCCTTTAAAAAAGCGGCTGCCTAAATTTGGTTTTACTTCTCGTAAAAGTTTATTTTCTGCTCAGGTTCGATTAGCTGAATTAGAGAAAGTAGCTGACGATGTAATTGATCTTAACACTCTTAAAAGTGCTAATGTAATTGCTAAAAATATTCGGTTTGTTAAAATTTTTCTTTCTGGTAGTCTTACTAAAATAGTAACTATTAAAAGTTTACGCGTAACTAAAGGTGCAAGAGTAGCAATTGAATCGTTAGGTGGTAAAGTGGAGTAATCACTGTTAAATGAGGTATGAATGCTAAAAAAAATAGGCAAAGATTTGACTAATATTAATCAGTTGAAATCACGGTTGCTTTTTGTAATTAGTGCATTGTTAGTATTTAGGGCAGGATCTTTTATTCCGATTCCAGGTGTTGATGCGGTTGTTCTTAGCGATGTATTTGAGCAACAAAAGGGAACTATCATTGAAATGTTTAATATGTTTTCTGGTGGTGCTCTGGCTCGAGCATCAATTTTAGCGTTAGGCATAATGCCTTATATTTCTGCTTCAATCATTATACAATTGTTGACTGTACTTTATCCAACCTTGTCAGAAATTAAGAAGGAAGGAGAAATAGGTCGAAGAAAGATTAGCCAATATACACGTTATACTACACTTCTCTTGGCAACACTCCAAGCCATTAGTATTGCAATTGGTTTACCAAATATGGTTGATGGTCTTGTTGTAATCAATCAAGCTGTTTTTACTTTAGTTGCAACTATAAGTTTAGTAACTGGAACTATGTTTTTAATGTGGCTAGGTGAACAAATTACAGAGCATGGAATTGGCAATGGTATTTCTTTGTTAATTTTTTCAGGAATTGTTGCTGGACTTCCTTCAGCAGTAGGACAAACAATTGAGCAAACACGTCAAGGTGAATTACATGTTCTGATTCTTTTTTTGATAGGAATATTGGCTTTCGCTGTGATATATTTCGTTGTTTTCATTGAGCGTGGTCAACGCTGTTTAGTTGTTAACTATTCTAAGCGTCAACAAGGTCGTAAGATTTTCGCTGCTCAAAGTAGTCACCTGCCTTTAAAAGTGAATATGGCTGGTGTTATACCTGCGATCTTTGCTTCAAGTATTATTTTATTTTTGGGAACATTAGCCCAATGGTTTGGTCAATCTCTCCATGGTTCTATTTGGTTGAGTACTATATCTTTTGCTTTGAGTCCAGGACAACCCTTATATGTGATGTTATATGCAACGGCGATAATATTCTTTTGTTTTTTCTATACACCTTTGATTTTTAATCCACGTGAAACTGCAGATAACTTAAAAAAATCTGGTGCATTTTTACCTGGTATTCGTCCGGGAGAACAAACATCTAGATATATTAATAAAGTAATGTCACGTTTAACGCTTGTTGGAGCTTTGTACATTACTTTTATTTGTCTAATTCCTGAGTTTATGATGGTTGCTTGGAATGTGCGTTTTTATTTTGGTGGAACGTCTTTGCTTATTGTAGTAGTTGTGATTATGGATTTTATGGCACAAGTACAGACTCATCTCATGTCACAACAGTATGATTCTGTATTAAAAAAAGCAAATTTAAAAGGCTATAGTCGTTAATTTAGATTTAATTACGGAGTTTTATCAAATGAAAGTTCGAGCTTCTGTTAAAAGGATCTGTCGTAATTGTAAGGTAATTAAGCGAAACGGTATTGTTCGTGTTATTTGTATTGAACCAAGACACAAGCAACGGCAGGGTTAACTTAGCAATTTTTTTACTTGAAATATAAGGTAGTGTTGAGTATATTACTCGGCTTCTTTTCCTTTTTTTAATTAGTAATTCGTAGATTGTCCTAGATGGACTGCTTCGAATATTTTTTTACTGGATAAGTTTTGGGGTAAAGGTAATGGCTCGTATAGCAGGCATTAATATTCCTGATCAAAAACATACTAAGATTGCTTTAACTGCAGTTTATGGTATTGGTAAAGCGAGCTCTCAGGCTATTTTAGCTGAAATGGGTATTGCTGAAAATGTGAAGATCAGTGAACTAAGTGAAGTTCAGATCAATAAACTTCGTGATTGTATAGCAAGGTATACTGTAGAAGGTAATCTACGTCGTGAAATATCAATGAACATAAAGCGCTTGATAGATCTTGGGTGTTATCGTGGTCTTCGTCATCGTCGAGGTCTACCATTACGTGGACAGCGTACTAAAACTAATGCTCGTACTCGAAAGGGTCCGCGGAAACTGATAAAAAAATAATCAGAATTAAAAAAATAGAGATTACAATGGTAAAACAAACAACTCGTACTTTTAAGCGTTTACGCAGACAAGTATCTGATGGAATAGCGCATATTCATTCATCTTTCAATAATACGATTATAACTATTACGGATCGTCAGGGCAATGCTTTGGCTTGGGCAACTGCTGGCGGTTCTGGTTTTCGTGGTTCTCGTAAGTCTACACCTTTTGCTGCACAAGTTGCTGCTGAACGTTGTGCAGAAATGGCAAAAGAATATGGTTTAAAAAACTTAGAAGTTATGGTTAAGGGTCCAGGTCCAGGTCGCGAATCTACTGTTCGTGCGCTGAATTCTGCTGGTTTTCGCATTACTAATATTGTTGATGCTACACCAATCCCTCATAATGGTTGTCGTCCTCCTAAGAAACGTCGTGTGTGAAAATTCTTAGGAATGTGTGGAAGAGAAAATAATGGCAAGATATTTAGGTCCTAAGTTAAAACTTAGTCGTCGTGAGGGTACTGATCTATTTCTAAAATCTGGTATTCAACCGATTGATACTAAGTGTAAAATTGATAATGCACCAGGTATGCATGGTTCCCGTCGTTCTCGGTTATCTGAATACGGCATTCAGTTGCGTGAAAAACAAAAAGTTCGACGTATGTATAGTGTTTTAGAGAGACAATTTCATAATTATTATAAGGAAGCTGCACGTCTTAAAGGGAATACAGGTGAAAATTTACTTCGACTCCTTGAAACTCGTCTTGATAATGTAGTTTATCGTATGGGATTTGGGTCAACTCGTTTAGAAGCACGTCAATTAGTTAGTCACAAAGCTGTTTTAGTAAATAATAAAAATGTTACTATTCCTTCTTTTAAAGTTATGATTGGTGATGTTGTATCAGTTTCCAACAAAGCCAAAAAGCAATCTCGTATTAAGGAAGCTTTACAAGTTTGTGAACAGCGTGAAAAAATAAACTGGATTGAGGTTAGTTCTAAACATATGGAAGGTACGATCAAACGTATGCCTGAGCGTTCTGATTTATCTGCTGATATTAATGAGCAATTAATCATTGAACTTTATTCGAAGTAAGGTTAAGAATTGAAATTGGAGAGAACACAATGCAGGGTTCTGTAACAGAGTTTCTTAAACCGCGTTTTGTTGATATTGAACAATTTAATGCGACACATGCAAAAGTAACGCTTGAGCCATTAGAGCGAGGTTTTGGGCATACCTTAGGGAATGCACTGCGTCGTATTCTTATGTCGTCAATGCCAGGTTGTGCTGTAACAGAGGTAGAAATTGAGGGGGTTCTTCATGAGTATAGCACTAAGGAAGGAGTACAAGAAGATGTTCTAGAGATTCTTCTTAATCTTAAAGGCCTTGCTATAGCTATTTCTGAAGGTAGAGATGAAGTCTTTATTACTTTAAATAAGTCAGGTTTAGGCCCAGTTTTTGCGAGTGATATTTCTCATGATACTGATGTTTCAATCGTTAATCCAGAGCATGTTATTTGCCACTTAACTCATGAGAATTCTCAAATTTCTATGAAAATAAAAGTTGAGCGTGGTCGTGGCTATGTACCCGCTTCTGCTCGTATTCATTCTGAAGAAGAGCGTCCGATAGGCCGATTATTAGTAGATGCGACATACAGTCCAGTAGATAAAATTGCCTATTCAGTGGAGGCAGCTCGTGTAGAGCAACGAACAGATTTAGATAAGTTAGTTATTGATATGGAAACAAATGGCACTTTAGAACCTGAAGAGGCTATCCGTCGTGCAGCTACTATTTTAGCTGAGCAATTAGATGCATTTGTAGATCTACGTGATTTGAGAGTTCCTGAAGAAAAAGAAGAAAAACCAGAATTTGATCCTATATTATTGCGTCCTGTAGATGATCTCGAGTTAACAGTTCGCTCTGCAAATTGTCTAAAGGCCGAAACAGTACACTATATTGGTGATCTTGTACAACGAACCGAAGTTGAATTGCTGAAAACTCCTAATCTTGGTAAGAAATCTCTTACAGAGATCAAAGATGTACTTGCATCACGTGGGCTATCTCTTGGTATGCGCCTTGAGAATTGGCCACCAGCATCTATTGCTGAAGATTAATTAAGAATAATTTTATAAGGATAGAGATATGCGTCATAGAAAGAGTGGACGTCGGCTTAACCGTACTAGTAGCCATCGTAAGTCTATGTTTAGAAATATGGCTACTTCTCTTGTTCATCATGAGATTATTAAAACTACCTTGCCGAAGGCTAAAGAATTACGTTGCATAATCGAACCTTTAGTTACTTTAGCTAAGAAAGGAGATTTGGCTAGTCGGCGTCTTGCTTTTGCACGTATTCGTAATGAGGCAATAGTTGCTAAGCTATTTAATCAATTAGCTCCACGATTTTCTAGCCGAAATGGTGGGTATACACGCGTTTTAAAGGCTGGTTTTCGATCTGGAGACAAAGCTAAAATGGCATATATTGAATTTGTAGATCGCGTTTTAAGTAACAAAGGATAATCAGTTGTTCTAAAATAATTTATTGGCTTAACTTCTTTTAAACTGAAGCAGGTTTAGGAAATAGTGGATTAAAATTTGTGTTTAATGAAACAAAATCTATTACCTTAGCATTTACAGGTGCGTCAGGTGCTTGCTATGGCTTGCGTTTACTTAGATACTTGTTGCTTGCTAATTATAAAGTTTATTTATTAATTTCATCTGCAGCAAGAGTAGTCTTAGAATCTGAACACAATCTAAAATTATCGAATAAAACTCAAATAACCAAACAGGCCTTCTCTAAATATCTCAACTGCTCTTTAGAAAATTTAGAAATTTTTGGTAAAAATGATTGGTTTTCAGTTGTAGCATCAGGCTCTGGAGCACCTAAAAAAATGGTTATTTGTCCATGTTCTGTAGGTAGCGTTGCAGCCATTGCATATGGAATGTCTGAAAATTTAATTGAACGTGCTGCTGATGTGATTATTAAGGAACAAGGTCAATTATTGTTAGTAGTTCGTGAGACACCTTTTTCAACTTTACATTTAAAAAATATGCATAAATTATCGAAAATGGGAATCACAATTATGCCTGCTTCTCCTGGTTTTTATCATCAACCTCAATCAATTGAAGATTTAATTGATTTTATAGTTGCTCGTATTTTAGATCATTTTGGTATTCAACAAAGGTTACTAACTTGTTGGGGAGAATGATTAAAGCACAGTTTTCAAGTATTTTAAATGCATATTTTTAACCAAATCGATATGATTTAAGTTTCATTAGCTATCCTTAACCTGTTTATACTCAGTTAATATTCTATATTATTTTTTTAGATAACTATCCCTTTGTTAAGTTAATTAAATGATTAATAATAAAGTACAATAGAATATATGTTCTGTTATATTGTAGTACATGTTATTCTAATTAAAATAATTAAAATAAATATTAAGATTTAATATGGATTTAGAACAACAAATTACTCAGCAACGTATTGAATTAGAATTAATAGCTTTAAAAGCTTTAAAGATCGCTTCAATAACCGCTAATGCCTGTGAAGTTACTATTACAAAATCAACAGGTTTAAGTGTTTCTAGTCTGATGTGTGCAGTAGAAAATATTGAATTTATGAATGATTCTATTCTTAAAGTTACTGTTTATAAAGGAAAAAGAAAAGGGAGCGCATCGACATCTGAATTAAGTATGAAAGCAATTCAAATGACAATAGCAGCAGCATTAGATATTGCTCAATATACTTCTGAGGATTTATATTCAGGTTTAGCTTCAAAAGAGCTAATGGTTCAAAATATTCCAGAACTTGATTTATTTTGTCCAGATATATTAGATCCTAATTCTGCATCTAAAATTGCAATTACAGCAGAAAAAAAAGCCTTATCTTATAATGATAAAATTAAGCAAAGTAATGGTGCAAATTTTGATGTTTGCTACGGTATTAAAGTTTATGGGAATAGTTATGATTTAATTGCAAGTTATCTATTTAGTCAATATCAAATGAGTTGCTCTATAATTGCTCAAGGGGAGAACTCGGAAATGGAATGTGACTATGGTTATAGTATTGCCCGTCATAAAAGTGATTTATTAGCGCCAGAAATTGTTGGTAGAGAGGCAGCTTTTAAAGTAGTAAATCGTTTGGGTGCTAAAAAACTAATTACTGGTACATATCCAGTAATGTTTTCCGCTGATATTGCTTCAGGATTAATTGCTCACTTAGCAAGAGCTATTAGTGGCGAAAGTTTGCATAGAAAATCTTCATTTTTGCTCGGTTATCTTGGTAAACAGATATTTCCAAAATGGTTTAACATTTCAGAAGATCCTCATGTTTTAAGAGGGTTAGGCTCTAAACCATTTGATAATGAAGGTTTATATACTAAAAATTGCCAGATTATTAGTAATGGTATCTTAATGACTTACCTATTATCAAGTTATTCTGCTCGTAAAATGAATATGATTGAGACTGGACATACAGCTGGTATTCATAATTGGTTTATACAATGCATTAATAAGAAAAAAAAATCTCAAATGCTAACAGAATTAGATACAGGTTTGTTAGTTACTGAAGTAATAGGTCAGGGTGTAAATATTGTTACTGGTAATTACTCTCGAGGAGCTGTTGGTTTTTGGGTGAAAAATGGGCAAGTTGAACATCCAGTTTCAGAAATAACAATTGCAAGTAATTTGAAAGACATGTTTAGAAATATTGTTGCTATTGGTAACGATGTGGACACGCGTTCAAAGATTCAAACTGGCTCTATTCTAGTAGAATCTATGAAAATAGCAGGTAACTGAAAAGTTAGTGATTACTAATTGTTTAATTTTGATTTATTGAGCTGCTTAATAAGTTTATCTACATCTACAAGTAAGTCAATAGAAGCATACATATTTTCATTGGTTGCTTCTGCATGTATACAATCGATGATTGATATAGTAGTATAGCTTCGGCTATTTTTTTTCAATACGCAAGATCACTTGAATATTATTAATTTTATAAAAGTAACACTATTGCTTTATTCGCTTTCTCACAGCTTCAATATCATCAAGTTCAATATTATCGAGTAAATGAAGGATTCATTTAGTATTTTTCACTTAATCTATATATTATTTTATTTTGATTGAATTATAGACGGAACTGTTCTCCTAAATACACTTGTTTTACCTTAGTATTATTTAAAATATCTGTTGGTGTCCCTTCTGCAATTAAATGTCCTTGACTAACTATGTATGCTTTTTCACATACATCTAGAGTTTCACGTACATTATGATCAGTAATAAGTACACCTAATCCTCTATTTTTTAGGTATTTAATAATTTTTTTTATATCAATAACTGAAATTGGATCAACACCAGCAAATGGTTCATCAAGCAAAATAAATTGTGGATTTACTGCTAGCGCGCGAGCTATTTCTACTCGACGACGCTCACCACCAGATAAAGCCATACCTAGAATTTTTCGAATATGTTGAATTTGGAATTCTTCTAATAAATTTTCAAGTTTATCTTGATATTCTTCATTAGTCATATTTTTGCAGGTTTCCAATATAGCCATGATATTATCTTCCACAGTTAGTTTGCGAAAAATAGAGGCTTCTTGCGGAAGATAACCTATTCCCATTCTAGAACGGTTATGAATTGGGAGAAGACTGATATCTTTTCCATCAATAGTTATTTTCCCTTCATCTCTAGAAACTAATCCAAGAATCATATAAAAAGAAGTGGTTTTGCCAGCCCCATTTGGACCTAGTAATCCAACTATTTGTTTAGATTCTACTTGTAGGCTAACATCAAATACTACTTGGCGTTCTTTATACTTTTTAGCTAAATGTTCTGCTTTTAAAATTGCCATTAATTTATTTTTTTATAATTTTAGGTTGAAGTGTTGTACTGACTCGATTATTAATATTGCCATTAACAACTAATTTTTGGTTAGCAATATTATAATAGATCTTATTTCCACGAATAATACTATTTTCTTGTGATAGCATTGCACGTTCGCTAATAATAAGTTGATTATCAATTATATTGTAATATAATTCCTCAGCTTCTCCATATAGAATTTTACCATCATCTCTAAGTTGAGAGAATGTTGCTAAGTTTCCATAACCTTCAATTTTTTGAATGGTACTATTATCTTTATCTAAAATTATAATGATTTTTTCTGCATGAATACTAAGGTCACCCTGTTTAAGCTTAACATCTCCTAGGAATGTAACTTCGTTACTTTGCATATCTAATCGTTGACTATTAGAATTAATATAAACAGGGTGATTTTGATTAGTTAAAAGTGCACTTGTAGTACCGTTTGGTATTAATAATAAGAAAAGTGAAAAAAGGCTAAGATATAAAAAATTCATATTGACCTTTTACTTTTTTAGAAAGAATTGCAGTGTTTTTTATAAAGTTTCCTTTCATCTCTTGTCCCTCTATTTTAAATTTTTGACCAATAAATACTACGTGATCATGCGACCAAAAATTTTTATTATTAAGTTCAATATTTAGTTCTTTTGTTGACATTACATCAAATACTGATTGAACAAGTAAATTTTTTGCTAGAACATTATCATATAAGGTAAGTATTCGGTTTTCATATAACAATGCTTTATCTGAGCTAATTTCCCATTCCTGAATTTGCCCATTTTTATATATTTTTAAAACAGGAAATTCAAATTCAGTTTCACCACTTTTAGGGAAATACTTAAGATGTTTAGAAGTGATGATATGACTACGAATTCCTTCTTCTGTATAAAAGATATTTTCCATATTCTTACTACGAAACATTGGTATTTGTTTATTTGAAGTTATGTACCTATTAATTTTTTCTTCTTTTTTTTCGAATAAATAATAAATTGAGTAAGAGGCTGATAAAATTAGTATAATGTAAACAATATGAGATAAGTTCATACACTAAAGCCTTATATATTTAATTTATTACGTGATTGGAGAATTAAATCACATACTTCACGAATAGCACCATATCCACCTTTCATTTTAGTTATGTAATTTGCATGTTTTGCAAGTAATGGGTGTCCATCAGCTACGCAAATTGACAATGCTACTTTCTGCATTACGGGCAAGTCAGTTAGATCGTCACCAACATATCCTATTTTTGTTGAATCCAAGTTTAGTTTTTTACATATACTTTGATATGTTTCAAGCTTATTATCCCGTCCTTGGTAAACATGTACAATACCGAGGTCTTTCATACGTTCTTCGACAATTTTAGATTGTCGAGTGGTTATGATAGCGATTTCAACGCCAATATTCATCAATAATTTAACTCCATATCCATCTCTGGCATGAAAGGTTTTTATTTCTTCAAAATTATTACTCATATAAATCAAGCCATTAGAAAATACTCCATCTATATCACAAACTAGCAATTCAATTTGTTTTGCGATTTTAATGAGTTTTTCTTCTACTGAACCATAAAGAGTTTTGACTATTTTCATTATATTATCCCTGCTTTTAGGAGATCATGCATATTTAAAGCTCCTATAAGGTTATTTTTATCACATAAAATTAGTGAGTTAATATTTTTTTTCTGCATTAAATTTAGCCCTTCTAAAGCTAGCGTATTAGGATGGATGCTAATTGGATTTTTATTCATTACCTCACCAATAGTAGTATGATGAATATCAATGCGTTTATCAAAAATACGACGTAAATCACCATCTGTAAATATACCAAGCAAATGTTTTTTTTGATCAGTAATAGTTGTCATACCTAATCCTTTTTGAGTAATTTCAATTAAAGCTTCACAGATTAGTGTATTTGCTGTTACCATCGGAAGTTCTTCATTTGAATGCATTATATCGGATAGTTTTAGTAACAGTTTTCTTCCTAACATACCTCCTGGATGAGATAAGGCAAAATCTTTAGCAGTAAATCCACGAGCCTCTAGTAGTGCTACTGCAAGAGCATCTCCCATTACTAAAGTTGCTGTTGTGCTAGATGTTGGAACTAACCCTAGCGTACATGCTTCTTTGTGTACTGTTGTTTTTAGGTGAATATTAGATAATTGCGCTATGTTGGAATTTGGTTTACTTGTTATGCTAATAACTCGAATATTTAAATGTTTTAATACTGGAAAAAGTGAAAGAATTTCTTTAGATTCTCCAGAGTTAGAAAGTACTAGGACAATATCTTCAGGATCAATCATGCCCAAATCTCCATGCGCAGCTTCACCTGGATGAACAAAAAAAGCTGGTGTTCCAGTACTAGCAAGAGTTGATGCTAATTTATTTCCAATATGACCAGATTTTCCTATTCCCATAACTACAATTTTCCCTTGATTCGAGTAAATCATGTTACATGCTGCAATAAATGCACAATCAAAATTATTTTCAAGTTGTTTTAGTGTTGCAATTTCTGTTGCTAAAACCTGTTTAGCTATTTTACAGTAATCAAAAGTAGTAGATGACATAAAATTTCTCCATGAACTAAGCTATATGTGTATGTTTATAATTAAATAAATTTGATAACTAACGAATAGAATAAATAGCAAAGTGCCTGAGATAAAATTAATACTACGCGATTTACCGAGTGCCATTATGATAAACAATAGTGATAGTCCAAGCATTATCCAAAAATCTCGTTTCATTGCGTATTCATTTAAAATAGAAGGGTTTAAAACTCCAAGAGTGCCTAAAACAGCTAAAATATTAAAAATATTGGACCCAACTATATTTCCAACAAGCATATCCGTTTCATTTTTAATTCCGGCCATTAGCGATGTAGCAAGCTCTGGAAGGCTAGTGCCAACTGCAATGATAGTAAGACCTATAACCAGATCGCTCATACCTAAGTATTTAGCGATAATTAAGGCGTTATGAATCAAATTATTTGCTGAAATTGGTAGTATTATTAAGCTAATAGCTATCCATACTATAGATCGTATACTATGAGTTTTTTTAGGAATTTTAAGTTCTTTTTTCTTAAATGATGCATTGTTATCTTTTTTTTTACGATTAGTATGTAACACTATTACTATGAAGGTACTGAACATACAAAACAACAATATGCTTTCATAAAAGCTTAAGTAATTATCCCAAAGGATTACGCCTGCTACGATGATTGCTAGCATCATTAATGGGAATTCTTGACGTATCATAGAATCTTTAATAGATAAAGGTTTTATCATTGCAGTAAGACCTAGTATGAGAGCAATATTAGTTATATTTGAACCAAGTACATTACCTACTGCTGTATCAGTTTTTCCATCTAGAGCAGCTGTAGCAGATAATACCATTTCAGGAGCTGATGAACCAATTGCTAGGATAGTAGTGCCA
This sequence comes from Candidatus Photodesmus anomalopis, assembly GCF_000731785.2. Taxonomy (NCBI): domain Bacteria; kingdom Pseudomonadati; phylum Pseudomonadota; class Gammaproteobacteria; order Vibrionales; family Vibrionaceae; genus Candidatus Photodesmus; species Candidatus Photodesmus anomalopis. The sequence continues at coordinate 34,788 of NZ_JGVJ01000015.1, read as the reverse complement.
ATTACAAGCGGAGAAATTCCAGCATTTCTGGCTAAATTAGAGGCTCCAGAGATCAATCTATCTGCGCTCCATATTAAAAAAAGAAAAGCAATCATGAGGAGTAGGATAGTTTTAATCATACTAATTTTAAACTCAATAAAAATAATGATTCATTTTACTTATGACATTATGCTTAAGCAAATTAAAGAAGGTCTTTATGAAACTATTACTCCTAATAGTAAACTTTTAAGTTTTTATTAGTTAAGAACCTTCTTATTTAAAGATTTTTACCGACTTTATCTTAATGCGTTTGTGATTGTCAATTTTCATGTGTGTTAAAACATAGAAAGGATAGATGGAAAAATGGACCTTATGCAAGTAGGCAATCTTATTAGAATAAGAAATTTATCTTTTTCATCGTCTGAAAAAAAAATATTAGATAACATTAGCTTAAATATTCCTAAAGGTAAAATTACTGCACTTATAGGACCTTCTGGTATTGGAAAAACTACTTTATTACGTCTCATTGCTGGACAGTTGATTCCTGATTCTGGTGAAATTTGGTTTTGTAATGAAAATATTCCATCTTTAAGCAGAAATAAACTTTATCAAGTACGTAAAAAAATGAGTATGTTATTTCAATCTAATGCACTTTTTACAGACCTTAGTGTTTTCGATAACATTGCTTTTCCACTTAGAAAACATACTCAGCTTGATGAAGAATTGATTCGAACATTAGTACTTTTAAAACTAGAATCAGTCAGTCTCCGTCCTGTTGCTAATCTCATGCCAAATGAATTATCAGGAGGGATGGCTCGTCGTGTCGCATTAGCTCGTTCCATTGCTCTTGATCCATACTTAATTATGTATGATGAACCTTTTGTTGGTCAAGATCCTATAATGATGGCTGTGTTGATGAAGTTAATTTATAGTTTAAACCATGCTCTTGGTATGACATCAGTGTTAGTTTCTCATGATATTGCTGAAGTTATGAGTATTGCTAATTGGGTTTATCTATTAGTAGATGGAAAAGTAATTGCTAAAGGTTCTCCAGAAGAACTTAGAAACAATTCTAATATGTATGTACAAAATTTTTTACAAGGGATCTTCATGAATTCCTCATTAACATATTCCTATCATACTGCTATTAATATTGAAAAGGATCTGTTTCAATCATGCTAGTTTTATTCCAATTTCTTTCTTATATTGGTCAAAGAACTATTTCTATTTGTAGAACATTTGGTCGTGCTAGTTTAATGTTATTTGGTGCAGTAATTCCTTTATCGATCAAAAAAATAGGGAAAAGTTCAGAATTGCTTATTAAACAACTTTACATTGTTGGTGTTCAGTCTATTGCAGTTATAGTAGTAGCTGGATTATTTATCGGTATGGTTTTAAGTTTTCAAGGTTATATGGTTTTAGTTGATTATGGTGCAGAAAGTGTTTTAGGGAAGATGGTAGTTTTATCTTTATTGCGAGAACTTGGTCCAGTTATAACGGCTTTATTGTTTGCTGGTAGAGCTGGCTCGGCTTTAACTGCTGAAATTAGTTTAATGAAAGCTACTGACCAGTTATCTAGCTTAGAAATCATGGCAGTAGATCCACTAAAATATATTATTGCTCCCCGTTTTTTAGCAGGTTTGATTTCAATGCCGTTTTTAGCAATGATTTTTGTAGTAGTAGGTATATGGGGCGCTCAATTAGTAGGTGTTTATTGGCAGGGAATGGATCATGCTAGTTTTTGGTCAGCGATTCAATCTTCGATAGAATTAACTAAAGATCTTGGTAAAAGTTTAATAAAATGTTTAATTTTTTCAGTTACAGTAACTTGGATTGCTTTATTTAATGGGTATGATTCGAATCCAACTTCTGAGGGAATTGGTCATGCTACGACTCGTACTGTAGTTCATTCATCTTTAGCTATTTTAGTATTGGATTTTGGACTTACGGTATTGATGTTTAGGAATTAATTATGAAACAGATACGTAAAGTGGAGCTATTAGTAGGTAGTTTTATATTGATAGGAAGTTGTGCAATTTTATTGATGTTTGTTCAACTTGCTAATTTCACAGGGATAGATTCAAAAGATGTATATACTTTGAAAGCGAAATTTGAAAATATTGGTAACTTAAAAGTTCGTTCTCCAGTTAAAGTATCTGGGGTAGTGGTAGGACGAGTAGCAGACATATATTTAGATGTTAACACCTTAATTCCTGTAGTTTCGATGGAGATTAACTCTCAATATAACCAGTTCTCAGATACTTCAAGCCTTAGAATTTTAACTTCTGGTTTAATTGGTGATCAATATATAGGTTTGTTTCCCGGTTTTCTTTTTGATGGTCAAAAAACTTTAGTTGATGGTGATTTAATTGAAGATACTAATTCAGCGTTAGTTTTAGAAGATTTAATTAGTCATTTTCTTTATTCTATTGAAAAGGAGAAGTAAGAAATGCATAAAAAACTTTGTTTGATTATTTGTTTGGTGTTGACGTTTTCAGCATTAGGAAAAATTAACATAATAATTGATAAAACGAATCCTTATCAGATGATAGATCTAGTTTCTTCACGTCTGTTTAGTCGACTTAAGGTTGAACAAAATAAAATTCATACAAATCCTGAACACTTAAAAATCATTGTTGAAGAAGAGTTAATGCCTTATGTTAATAGTCGATATGCATCATTTAAATTAATCGGTTCAGAATTAAAAAATATAAATCTTCAAGATTTACATATTTTTGTAACAGCGTTTCACAAGTACTTAGTTACTTTGTATGCTCAAGTTTTAACACAATATGCAGATCAAAAAATTGTACTAGAACCATCACCAAATTTAGATAATGAAAAGCGTATAATTGGTATTAAAATCAAAATGTTTGATATCTCCCATCCTACTATTGAGTTTCAGTTTAGATTGCGTAAAGATTTAAATTCAGGTGAATGGAGTGTATTTGATATTATTGTTGAAGGTATTAGTTTATTATCAAGCAAAAGAACCGAATGGAGTAGTAAAATTCGTAAAAATGGTTTAATTAATGTAGCTGAACAGCTTAGTGAGCTAGCAGAGCAGCGTATACAGCTTGAGACTTAAAGTATAATGACTTCTCATCCTCAATGGAGACAATTTAGTAATAGTTATATTAAATTGCTTGGTATACTAGACCATGATACTGTTCCTTCTCTTTGGTATTTTATTAAATCATGGAATTTTCAAGTTGAAAATTTAGAAATTTCTTTGGAGCAAGTAGCTAAGATTGATTCTACTGGTATGGTTATGTTACTTCACTTAATAAAGCATGCAAAGAAAAAAAACTGTCATATATTGCTTAGTTTTGTTTCTAAACAGTTAAATACTTTATTCCGAATAAATAAAATTGATTTTATAGTAGATAAGCATATTAAAAATTAAATAGGTTTAGAGATGTGCATAGATAGAATGAAAGTTCAACAGTTATTAAAAGAGAGCCTAAACCTTGAAAAGGTACATGTAAATGGTCAGGATCGTAATTATGAAGTAATTGCTATTGATATTCGGTTTAGTGGTATGACTTCAGTGAAGAGGCAACAATTAATTTATTTTCCTCTCATTAAGTATTTCCAAAATAATGATATTCACTCTGTTTCCATTAAAACTTTTACTCCAGATGAATGGGTAAATTACAGTACTTTAAACTGCTTATCAGGCATTAATTAGTGGAAAAGTTTAGAATAAAAGGTTCAGATGAACCATTAGACGGTGAGGTGATTATTTCTGGTGCAAAAAATGCAGCATTACCAATTTTATTTGCCTCTATTTTGGCAGAAGAACCTGTTGAAGTAAGTAATGTTCCTCATTTGCGTGATATTGATACTACTATAGAATTGCTTAGGCAATTAGGTGCTAAGGTAGAATGGAATGATTCTGTATATGTTGATTCAAGTAAAATTAGTTGGTACTGCGCTCCTTATGATTTAGTGAAGACTATGCGTGCTTCTATTTGGGTATTAGGTCCACTTTTAGCTCGTTTTGGTCAAGGTCAAGTATCTTTACCTGGTGGTTGTGCAATTGGTGCTCGTCCAGTCGATTTACATATTTATGGTTTAAAACAATTAGGCGCTACAATTACTCTTGAAGATGGTTACATTAAAGCAAATGTACATGGGCGATTGAAAGGAACTCATATTGTCATGAATAAAGTAAGTGTTGGTGCAACAATTACTATCATGTCTGCTGCTACTTTAGCAAAGGGGAAAACAGTGTTAGACAATGCAGCCTGTGAACCAGAAGTTGTTGATACAGCAATGTTTTTAAATACTTTAGGTGCCAAAATTGTAGGTTCAGGTACAAGAAGTATCTTAATTGAAGGAGTAAATAAACTTTCTGGAGGAAAGCATTCTGTAGTTGCTGATCGAATTGAAACTGGGACATTTCTTGTGGCGGCTGCTGTATCTAGTGGTAGAATTATATGTCGTAATACATATCCTTGTTTATTAGAAGGGGTTCTATCTAAATTAGAAGAAGCAGGTGCCTTAGTGGAGTCTGGTAAAAATTGGATTAGTATTAATATGACTAACCGTCGTTTAAAATCTGTAATAATTCATACTTCTCCATATCCTGGTTTTCCAACTGATATGCAGGCGCAGTTTACATTATTAAATATGTTAGCGAAAGTTGGTGGGGTGATTACTGAGAATATTTTTGAGAATCGTTTTATGCATATACCAGAGCTTATTCGAATGGGGGGCAAGGCAGAAATTAAAGGTAATACAGTTGTTTGTGGTGATATTGATAGGCTCAGCGGTGCACAAGTAATGGCAACTGATTTACGTGCTTCGGCTAGTTTAGTAATTGCAGGCTGTGTTGCTCAAGGTGAAACTATTGTTGATCGTATTTATCATATTGATCGAGGTTATGAAAATATCGAAGATAAATTATCATTGCTTGGTGCAAATATTGAGCGTTTTAATGATGAATAATTTACTTTACATAAATTATTACAATCACAGTTATTATAGATAGATTGAGTATTGTTTGTTATGCAAATTGGCTTTGTTATCTTTATTTTTAAGGAAAAGAAATGATTGCAATATTTCGTATTTTTATCATGATGTTTTGTTTACCTTTGATTTTTATATTTGGTTGTGCTTATTGTTTATTAAATCCACGTAATCCTAACCATGTATTTAATTTTGGTCGTTGTTTTAGCAAAATGTCTAAGATTTTTGGTATTAAAATCGATTTGCGTATGCCTAAAAATGCTTATTCTCGTGGTCAGTGTATTTATATTGCTAATCATCAAAATAATTGGGATATGGTTACTGTTTCTTCAGCTGTAACACCAAAAGTAGTAACAGTTGGTAAGAAAAGTTTAGTTTGGATCCCTTTATTCGGTCAGTTATATTGGCTTGCAGGAAATATTTTAATTGACCGTTTTAATCATTCAAAAGCAAGGTATATTATCAATCAGATAGTTAAGCGAATAAAGTATAGTGATATTTCTGTATGGATATTCCCTGAAGGAACTCGTTCTCGTGGTCGAGGACTGCTTCCATTTAAGATGGGAGCATTTCATGCTGCAGTTCTTGCTGGTGTGCCTATCATTCCTATTGTATGTACTTCTACTACTGGGATTAGATTAAATCGTTGGAATAACGGTTATGTGATTGTTGAAATATTGTCGCCAGTTTCTACTGAAAAATATAATAGCCACAATGTTCGTGAACTTGCTAAGATTTGTCATTTAAAAATGAAAGATAAGCTTTTTATTCTTAACCGAGAAGCAGAATTATTAAATCGATAAATATCCTTAGGAAGGAAGAATGAAATAAAAGGAATCAATCGTAAAATGTTAATTTTATATATTCATGTAAACTATTAATTTAATCTCAATAGCTGAATATTGCTTATCGAAAAAGGTTGGCTCCCCCTGCAGGACTCGAACCTGCGACATACGGATTAACAGTCCGCCGTTCTACCAACTGAACTAAGGAGGAACAGGAATAATAAATACAAGCTATCAGTTAACAATTTTATCTATCTGAAAATGATGGTGCCTCGAGGCGGAATTGAACCACCGACACGAGGATTTTCAGTCCTCTGCTCTACCGACTGAGCTATCGAGGCAAAACATGTACAATAAACAGGCACCTCAACAAAAACTGTTGTTCACCTAATAGACAGATCTCGTAAGAAAACTAATTTTATATAATATTCTGACTAAAATTTGCATATTTTAAATATGCCTAGAAACGCAGATATTAAACGAATTTTCTTTTCTTTAGTCAACATTTTTTTTAAAAGTTTTAAATTATTTGCTCTAAAATGTGCTTTAGTTTCCTTTATTGATTTTTGATACTCTGTATATCCTTAATAGATATATTCTTTCCTTTAAATAAAAAATCAACCATTTCTGATTCTAATAATTTAAGATGTTTTAAATTCATCGTGTTAAGTTGTTTTTCGTTAATTATCATAGTTTGTTTATTTTTCCAAAGTGACCAAGCTTCTTTTGAAATATTTTCAAAAATCCGTTTTCCTAGTTCACCAGGATAAAGTTGAAAATCCATTCCCTCTGCATTTTTTTTAAGTCGAATACAATAAATAATGCGCCCCATAATTATTCCTCTTATAAACCGAAATTATTCGCAAGGCAACCTTTCCAATAAATATTTTATTGGAGTTGCTAATCCAATTTTTTTAGGTTTCAGCAAGTCATACCAAATCCCTTTATGAACTTCAATTTTCCATATTGGCAATGTAGATAACTTTACTAAACTTGGTGTAATATAAAGTTGATAGTGAGAAAAAGTATGTTTGAATGAAATTAACTTAGTAAGTTGTAAAATATCTTTATAAGATATTTTATACGAATCTAGTTGACTTTCAATTTTAGGGTTATTAGCTTCAGGGAAGCTAAATAACCCTGCCCAAACTCCACTAGTTGGACGTTGTTCTAACCACACTAAATTCTTATATTGTAGTATTGTAAAATAAACCTTTTTTACTGATTTTTCTCTCTTTATTTTTTTGCTTGGATAATTTAATGGATTGCCTTTTTTATAAGAAATGCAATACTGATTTATTGGACATAATAGACACTTAGGTTTAGCCCGTGTACATATCATTGCTCCTATATCCATCATTGCTTGGTTATATTTATCAGTATTTTTTTGAGGTGTATACTTTTCAGCATATTTCCATAAAGTATTTTCTATCTTTTTTTCTCCTGGCCATCCTTTAATTGCGAAGCAACGAGTTAGTATTCGTTTAATATTTCCATCTAAAATTGGATATGTTTTATTATATACTGAAGAAATTATAGCACCAGCGGTTGAACGACCTATACCAGGCAGTGCATTTATTGCTTTTATATTCTTTGGAAATTGTCCATTATATTCTTTCTGTATAATTTTTGCTGTTTTATGTAAATTTATAGCTCTAGAATAATAGCCTAGTCCACTCCATAAATGAAGAACTATATCTTGTTCAGCATTAGCTAACTTTATAAGATTTGGAAAGGTTTTTATAAATCGAATATAATAGGGAATGACAGTAGATACTTGAGTTTGTTGCAACATAATTTCTGATAACCAAACAGTATAGTCAGTCTTGTTTTTTTGCCAAGGCAGATTTTTTCGACCAAACTTGCAATACCATTCTAAGATAGATTGTGAAAAATGGGTCATTTTTAGGTGTTTATTTATAAGATATATAAATATATATGGGTAATTATATGATTATTATCTTTAAGGTTTCCGATCGAATTATAATTAATTAGCTAAACAAAGGTTTTCCGATGTTTTTCAAATTAGACTATAATGATTTTCAATATTGTTCAATACAATTAAATTTTTTATGAGATAAGAATCAAGTACTAAATTATGGTAAATAAAGTAATTACAAATGAGTATTTCAAAAATGGAAAAAGAATACGAAAAGTACATAGTTTTATGTGTCGAGGAGGTCGTTTAACTAAGTCTCAACAAAGTGCAATTAAGGAATGTTGGTCTGTAATGGGAATTAATTATCAAAATTGCTTTCTTGATTGGAATCAAGTATTTGGCAATTATAATCCTGTTATCTTAGAAATTGGATTTGGAATGGGAAAATCATTAGTTGCAATGGCTAAAAATGAATTAGAGAAAAATTTTTTTGGTATAGAAGTCTATGCTCCTGGTGTGGGCGCATGTCTTTCTTCTGCACGTGATGCTGGGTTGACTAATTTACGAATTATGCATTATGATGCAATCGAAGTGATGTCCTATATGATTCCTAATAATAGTTTGGATAGACTTCAGCTGTTTTTCCCTGATCCTTGGCATAAACGTCGTCATCATAAGCGTCGTATTATTAAATCTATGTTTGCTGAGACATGTCGATTAAAATTAAAAAGAGGGATCGGCATTTTACATATATTAACTGATTGGAAAAACTACGCTGAATATATAATTAAGATAATGGATGTTATTCCTGGTTTTTTAAATTTATCTGAAAACAATAACTATATTGCTCATCCAAGTGAACGTCCAGTAACTAAATTTGAAGTGCGTAGTCAGCGTTTAGGACATAAAATTTTAGAGATAAAGTATAAAAGGATAAATTGAGATTGCTCTACTACAAATAGAATATATTAATCAATTATTTTTTATATAAAAGCTATGAGAAGATCATTTAAGAAAAGTTGACCTTTTTTAGTTAGCTTCCAGTGTGTACTTGTTTCTGTTAAATATCCTTCCATTAAGGACCAATCAATAGGATTTTGGATTGTTTTGATATCGAGTTTAGTCTTATCAGTAAAATCTTGTTTTGGGCAATCTTCTATTAACCTGAAGCGATTCATAAAAAATTCAAATGGTTTATCTTTATTTTCAACTTTTAATTCCTTAGATAAATATAATTGAACTTTATTATTTAATCTTGTCAAATAGTCTCTTGGATTCCTGATTTTAATTGTGCGAATTATTAGACCATTTTCAAAAGTAAGTTTTCCATGTGAACCACAACCTATGCCTAAGTAATCACCAAATCGCCAATAATTAAGATTATGTTGGCATTGATAATTTATTTTACTATAGCTTGATATTTCATATTGAGTATAACCTGATTTAGTTAGTTTATCATGTCCTTGTTGTGAAATATCATATATATGGTCATGAGGTAAATAAGGTTTTTTATAGTAAAAAATTGTATTTGGTTCAATAGTTAATTGGTACCAAGATAAATGTGTTGGATGAAATTGAATTGCTTTGTCTAAATCTGATAGTGCTTGTTCTACATTTTGTTTTGGCAATCCATACATTAAATCTAAGTTTACATTTTTAAAATTTAATTTTTTTGCTAAACTAGCAGCATAGACAGCTTCTTCTAGTCTATGAGTTCGTCCAAGATATTTTAGCTTTTTTGATTCAAAGCTTTGTATACCTATTGAAATGCGGTTAATACCTGAGTCTAAATATCCAGAAAAACGTTCTATTTCAAGAATATTGGGATTAGCTTCTATAGTAATCTCTATATTAGATTTAAATGGAATACGCCTTTTAATTCCTATAATTAATTTTTTGATACTTTCAATAGACATTAAACTTGGCGTTCCACCACCAATAAAGATTGAATGAATTAAGTATTGATTTTGGTTAAGCTGATATCTTTCAATATCTTTGTCAAGGTCTTCAAGTAAAGCAATAATGTATTTTTGTTCTGGAATATTAGATTTAGAAACATGCGAATTAAAATCGCAATATAAGCACTTTTTTACACACCAAGGAATATGCACATATAGACTAAGTGTTGGAAAAGCTAGCTTATTAAGAGATTTTTTTAGAGTTTTTAACATGATATTTTTTAGTAAAAGCTAATAGCAATTTTTTCAGTGCTTGACCACGATGAGAAAGTTGGTTTTTTTTGTTTAATTTTAATTCAGCTGAGGTGCAGTTTTCTTCTGGTATGAAGAAAATAGGATCATAACCAAAACCATTTTCCCCTTGAGCTTGTTTTAAAATCATTCCTTCCCATATTCCATGGCAAAAAATTGGTGCAGGATCATCTGCATGACGAAGGAATAATAATATACAGTGAAATCGAGCAGTTCGCTTATGTTCTGGTATATTTTTCATTGCTTTTAGTAATTTTAGTACGTTTTCTTTGTCTTCAGAATTTTTACCAGAATAGCGGCTTGAGTAAATTCCCGGAGCACCTTTAAGACAGTCTACCTCTAAACCAGAATCATCTGCAATAGCGGGTAGATTAGTTGCTTTAGAAGCATGACGAGCTTTAATAATTGCATTTTCGATGAAAGTAGTTCCTGTTTCTTCTGCTTTAGAAATATTGTATTTACTTTGTGAAATAGCATCAAATCCAAATGTATTTAATGAATCAATAAGCTCGTAAATTTTATTTTGATTTTCTGTAGCTAGTACAATTTTATTCATGTATTTTAATACTCACTTTATTATAAAATTATTTTTTAATATACAATATTTGTTTAATATTCTAGTTTTTTCTCTTATAAGTGAATGTTTTCTTCATTAGTAATTTAAAATATCAATGTGTTGATTTGTTATCATTAATTTTTTTTAAATAAAAATGTAAATAACTAATCAATTTTTTTATAGTGTCTATAATTTCGGAAAGTTTTATATTTTGTCCAGTTTTTAAGTTATTTTCGTATTCATAGTCGATACCAAATTGGACCTATTATATCTCCCATGAAGAAGTTTGCGAATTGTAATCCAATAAATAACGCTAATACACTTAAATCAAAACCACCGATTATAGGGATAATACGACGAATTGGCATAAGCATTGGTTCTGTTAACTGATAAAATACGTGTTCTATAGGTCCATGATTTTTATTTACCCAGCTTAGTATTGTACAGATAAGCAATATCCAGAATAGAAGACTACCTGCTGTTTTAATGAATAATGCTATTCCAAGTAATAGTAATGTACTGCTAAAGTGTATAGTAGAACTACTGATTATAGTGAGGATCATTAGTTTTAGCACGCATAGTAAATAAGCAAAAAGTGTAGTTGTTATATCGATATTACCTATCATAAATGGAATAATTTTTTGTAGTTTACCAACAACAGGTTGAGTAGATTTTACAATGAACTGAGAAAAGGGATTATAAAAATCAGCATGAGAAGCTTGTAACCAAATTCGTAAAATTATTACCATGATGTACAGATCAAACAAGGTGGAGGTTAGAAAACTCATTGAATTCATAAAGGTTCCTTAAGTAATTAATTAGTTTGTTTTATTACAAATATTGTAAAATTAAAACATTTTTTTTCACTTCTTTGGTACGAGTACTTATAGTTTGCATTGCTTTTTCAAAAATTGATCATTTTAATGGATGAATTTACTAAAGGATTAATACTGTTCTTTAGCATGCAACTATGGTTACTTGAATGAGTTGAGTTTTATTTTAAAGACTAAAATATTAGTACATTCAGTTAGCACTGATTTTTTTCGGTATTAATATGATGTTGAATATAAAGAAAATCAAGCATTTCTTGCTTATTAGCTACTGAATTAATTAAGTTTTTTTGATAAACAGAAGTTAGTTATAAAATAATGGTTAAAAAGTATTTATTAAATATGTTTTGTTTCAATCATAATTGCGAATACCAAAGATTGCTGTGCCAATGCGAACTATAGTACTACCAGCTGCAATAGCAGCATGCATATCATTGCTCATCCCCATAGATAAAGTATCTAGAAATGGATATTTAAGATTTAATTTTTTTTTCAAATTAACCAATTTTAAAAAACTACTAAATTGTGATTGATACTCAGATTTATTATGTGGAATTGACATAAGGCCTCTTAATTTGAGGTTTGGTAACGATGAGATCAGTTTAGCTAGAGGAAATATTTCTGTATCAGTAACGCCGAATTTATTTCTTTCGTTGCTAGTATTAACTTGTATTAACACCTGAATTGGTTTCATTCCTTTCGGTCGTTGATCATTAAGTCTTTGAGCTATTTTAGAGCGACTGATAGTATGTACCCAATCAAAATTTTTTGAAACTTGATTAGTTTTATTAGATTGAATATTACCAATAAAGTGCCATTCTAGCGATAACTTTAGATATTTTTTTTGAAAAAAAACTATTTTATCCACGCCTTCTTGTACGTAACTTTCTCCAAAGATTCTTTGACCAGCCCGTATAGCATCCAAAATTTCATTGATAGTTCTACTTTTACTAGCTGCAAGAAGTTGCACTGAATTTTGAGAACGTCCAAATTTTTTTTGGGCACTTTGAATGTTTGAGGTGATGTTTTGGATATTTTTTTTTATATTGACCATAGATCTTAAGAAATGTAAAAACTAGCAATATTAATTTTGTTTATTGTAGTTATTAATAGTAAAAAAATGATATTTAAGTCTAAAATATCTAATAGAAAACGACTTGTTTTAAAACAATGTGTCTAGTTAAAAATTTCTCAACGAATTAATTATGCTCAAACCAGCTTTCTAGAATAATCACCGCTGATTGACAGTCCACATTATTTTTACTTAGTGCTTTATAACCACCACTATCAAATAGTAATGATCGTGCTTCAGTAGTTGAAAATCTTTCATCATGAAGTTCAACAGGCAATTTAAAGTAATTTTGCATGTATTTTGCGAACCTTTTCGTTTTCAAAGTTAGATTACTTAAGTCTTTATCGTACAGATCAATAGGTAAGCCAACAACTAAGAGATTAGGCTTCCAAGTTTTGATATGTTTATCGATCTCATTCCAATTTGGAATACCATTATTAGCCTTCAACGCTTGTAATGGAGAAGCAGTATGTGTTACGTCCTGACCAATAGCAGTACCAATGTTTTTAGTTCCAAAATCAAAAGCTATCACTGTTCTAGACATATTCTTTTTTTAAGTTTGTTTAATCTAAAATGAGAAGTGTCAGTACAATATAAAATATCTTACAATAAGTCATAAACTGAATATTTATAATATTTTAAGAAAGCTTAACTACATAACGGTAAGAGAAAATAGTAAATAGTGCGATGGAGCTATTCATTTTAGGTTCTTAGAATCGTTTTCAAAGATATATACCACAATCCATTATAGATTAACGTAAAGATAAACACTGACCTTTTCTATAAAAAAGAAAGTCATTGTAAACTAATTGATTATTTTTGTCTATATTGATATCAAGTACGATTCTTAAATTTCAGATTAAATGTAAATCGTAGTTGCCTGTATTTCAATAAAGTTATAAATAGTGTTAACCTTGCTTCTCTATTAAGCTTAGAAGAACATCCATAAATTTCCTAGTAATAGAGATATTAAATGCTAACTCAATTTCTCTAATACAGGTAGGACTGGTAACATTGATTTCTGTCAACTTGTCCCCAATAATATCTAGTCCTACAAATATTAAACCTTTTTCTTTTAATACTGGTGAAACACTTTCAGCTATCTTAATATCAGTCTCATTTAGTGTTCTTGCTTCAGCAATACCTCCGATAGCTAAATTAGCTCTTATTTCTCCATAAGCAGGAATACGTGCTAAACAATAAGGGATTACTTCACCATTAATTATTAAAATTCGTTTATCCCCATTAGCAATTTCGGGTATAAAAGCTTGTGCCATTACATAATTGTTTCCATTCTTAGTAAGAATTTCAATAATTACTGGCAAGTTCAACGCATTTTTTGTTATTCGGAATACAGAGGCACCACCCATACTATCAAGAGGTTTTAAAATAATTTCACCGTGTCTTTTTTGAAATGCTTTTATTTTTTCAGATGAACTAGTGACTAGTGTAGCGGGAGTTAGCTCTGGAAACCAAGTGGTGAATATTTTTTCATTACAGTCGCGTAAACTTTGTGGTTTATTAATTACTAATGTACCTTTTCTTTCTGCGTGTTCTAGAATATACGTTGCATAAATGTATTCAGTATTAAATGGAGGATCTTTTCTCATTAAAATGATATTAAGTTCAGATAGTTCAATAGTTTGTTTTGAATGGAATGTATACCAAATTTTAAGATTTTCCTGCAGTGTGAGTATTCTACTATTTGCCATAGCTATACCTTGTTCAAAATATAGATCATTCATTTCCATATAATAGATTTGGCAACCATAGCGTTGTGCTTCTAGCATTATGAAGAAAGTAGAGTTTTTTTTTATATTAATAAATTTAATAGGATCCATTACAATTCCAAGTTTTATCACGACTTTCTCCACATTATTTTAAATAGACTAATCAGGTATTAGTTTTTTTGTTCTTAATGAAAAAATTAGTTAGTACTCTATCCATAAGTATTTATATAAACATATAAATACTTATCTTGTAGTTGCAAATTGTTTAAGTAGAGGTGCTTTATCAATTGATTCCCAAGGAAATTCTTCACGACCAAAATGACCATATACAGAAGTTTCCTTATAAATTGGTTGTAAAAGGTGTAACATTTCTTGTAAACTATACGGGCGTAGATCAAAGTGTTGATGTATTGCTTCAATAATAGTTTTTTTAGGTACTTTTTCTGTACCAAATGTCTCTAACATAATAGATGTAGGATTAGCAATACCAATGGCGTAGGATAATTGAATTTCACAGCGTTCAGCAAGATCAGCTGCAACGATGTTTTTAGCAACATAACGTGCTGCATATGCTCCTGAACGATCAACTTTCGATGGATCTTTGCCAGAAAAAGCACCACCACCATGACGAGCTGCACCTCCATAAGTATCAACGATAATTTTTCGACCCGTTAAACCACAATCAGCCATTGGACCACCTATAACAAATCGTCCACTTGGATTGATCAGAAAATTAGTATTTTTATTAATCCATTCAGAGGGAAGAGTAGGCTTAATGATCTCTTCCATTACTGCTTCATGGAGACACGATGATGAAACTGAATCACAGTGTTGAGTAGAAAGAACAACTGTATCAATACCAATAATTTTGTTTTGATAATATTGGAATGTTAATTGAGATTTAGCATCAGGACGTAAAAAATTAAGTTTTCCATTTTTGCGAACTTGAGCTTGTTTTTTTACTAATCTGTGAGAGTACATAATTGGAGCTGGCATGAACATTTCTGTTTCATTGGTTGCATAACCAAACATAATGCCTTGGTCACCAGCACCCTGTTTTTTAGGAACCGCTTTATCAATTCCCTGACTAATATCTAGAGATTGTTTTCCAATAGTATTTAAGATTGCACAAGAGTCAGCATCAAACCCCATATCAGAATGAATATAACCAATTTTTCGAAGAGTTTGACGAGTAATTTCTTCAATATCAACCCAGGCAGAGGTCGTAATTTCACCACCAACCATTACCATTCCTGTTTTGACATAGGTTTCGCAAGCCACTCGAGCTTTGATATCTTGTGTCAAAATAGCGTCAAGAACAGCATCAGAAATTTGGTCTGCAATTTTATCTGGATGACCTTCTGATACAGATTCAGAAGTGAATAGGTGTTTAGTCATAAAAATACCACTTTTAAAAATTAAAATGCTTTCATAAAACTTGATATAAAAATAATGGATAGTTATAACATATATTGTCTACCGATTTCTTTATTTTGTAATATAGGTGTCAGATTTAAAATATTTTCTAGTTAAATCTGTTTTAATTTATTAGTTGATGGTTTATTAATATATACCTTTCTAAGGTCAAGAGAAGATGATAATTTGTTAGTATAATGGAGAAAAGGTGTATGAAAATAACTATTATTGGTGCTGCTGGTGGTATTGGTCAGGCATTAGCATTGTTGCTTAAAAAGCATCTTCCATCAGGTTCAAATTTAGCATTATATGATATTAATCCAGTAATATCTGGTGTAGCAGTAGATTTAAGTCATATTCCAACTTTGATATCCATTAATGGGTATTCTGAAGGAGACATAACAAAAGCACTTAAAGATGCTGATATTATTTTAATTGCAGCAGGTATTTATCGTAATCCAAGTATGGGACGTTCTGCTCTTTTTAATGTAAATGCGAGTGTTGTGAGTTCTCTAGCTGAAGAGATTGCAAAAGTCTGTCCAAAAGCTTTCTTAGGTATTATCACTAATCCTATAAATATGATGGTACCAATTGTTGCAGAAATTTTTAAAAAAGTTGGGGGTTATGATAGGCGTCGTTTATTTGGTATAACAACATTAGATGTAATTCGTTCTGAAACTTTTATTTCTAGCTTAAAAGGTAGAGATCCATGTGATATTGATGTCTCAGTTATCGGAGGACACTCAGATAGTACTATATTGCCTGTGCTTTCTCAAGTAAAGGGTGTTGATTTTACCCAAGAAGAATCCGAAATGTTAACAAGAAAAATTCAACAAGCTGGTACTGAAGTGGTGAAAGCAAAGGCATGTTCTGGTGGCAGTGCTACTCTTTCTATGGCAGAAGCTGCATGTCGTTTTTGTTTAAAACTTATTAAAGCACTCCAAGGAGAAAAAAATATAATTGAATGTGCCTATGTAGAGGGAAAAGGGAAGCATGCACAATTTTTTGCTCAACCAGTAAAATTGGGTAAAGAGGGTATTGAATCATTTTTAGATTATGGGAAATTAAATAATTATGAAAAACATTTATTAAATGGAATGTTAGAAACATTAAATAACGATATTAAAATCGGAATTGATTTTGTTAATTGTTAATTATTTTATTTTTTACGATTAACTGAAATATGAGCAAGCTGTATTAGGGCTTCTTTATGCATGGATTCAGGTAAAATTGATAGTTCAGCTATAGCTTTATTCGCTTCCTTATGTGCTTTTTTCCTTGTATACTCTAAGGAGCGGGTTTTTTTCATAGTCACTAAGATCTCATTTAATTTTTTGATTCCATTAGCTTTTTCGATAGCCTGACGAATGATATAAGCTTGCTCTGGTGTGCTGTTTTTCATAGCGTGTAAAAGGGGTAATGTTGGTTTCCCTTCTGAAAGGTCATCTCCTGTATTTTTACCCATATCTATATTGCTAGAAGTATAGTCAATTACATCATCAATTAATTGAAAGGCAGCACCTAAGTATTTTCCATATTTTTTTAATGCTATTTCTATAGAATGGGGAGCGTTATTTAAAATAGCACCAATTTGCGTCGCTGCTTCAAATAAACGTGCGGTTTTAGAATAAATTACTTTCATATAATTTTCCTCAGTTATATTAGGGTTATTGCAGTTCATTAATTGTTGAACTTCGCCTTCGGCAATAATATTTACAACATTGCTCATTAATTTTATGATCTTCCAAGATCCCAATTCAGTCATCATTTGAAATGCACGAGTATAAATAAAATCACCAACAAGAATACTAGCAGCATTGCCAAATCTAAAATTTGCTGTTTCCTTACCACGACGCATATTTGATTTATCAATTACATCATCGTGTAAAAGTGTAGCAGTATGGATAAATTCTATAAATGCAGCTGATATTGTATGACTTTCCCCTTTGTAACCAAGAGCTTTACTAGATAAGATTGTTAACATAGGACGCAGACGTTTACCACCAGTTAATGTGTAGTATCCTAGTTGTTTTATTAAGGTTACATCAGAATTCAATTGTTTTTGAATAATTTGGTTGACTATTGCCATATCATTAGCAGTAAGCATTTGGATATCTTTAAAATCCATTATAAATCCAGATTAAAGTTAGATTTTGATATAGTATTATGTATTATTTTGCTAGTAACTAGTAAATAATACACTAAAGATGTTTTATTCACACCTTACTACAGTTGAGTAATTTCTAATTTTTATACAATTCATTTTTCAGCAGTTTTTTTTAAAAATATAGCTTGTCACAAGAACCATATTTCTGTAAAATCGTTCAGGTTCAGTGCGTACCTATTATTCTAGTAGGTGTTTTTTAGGTAGATTTTAAAGCGGGGTAATTTAAATTATGTACGCTGTTTTCCGATCTGGTGGTAAGCAGCACCGTGTAACTAAAGGACAAACTCTTCGCTTAGAGAAATTAGATGCTAAATCTGGTTCTACTTTAGAGTTTAACAGCGTCCTATTAGTGTCTAATAGCAGTGAAGGTATCACTATTGGTACTCCTATTATTCAAGGTGCTAAAGTATTTGCAGAGGTATTACAGCACGGTCGTGATAATAAAATTAAAATTGTTAAGTTCCGTCGTCGTAAGCATTCTCGTAAGCAGCAAGGTCATCGTCAATGGTTTACAGAAGTAAAGATTACTGATATTGATTAATTGATATTTTACTAACTAGGAGAGTTTAGAAGAGATGGCTCATAAGAAGGCTGGAGGTTCTACACGTAATGGTCGAGATTCAGAAAGCAAGCGTCTTGGTGTAAAGCGTTTTGGTGGTGAGTATGTATCAGCAGGTAGTATTATAGTTCGTCAACGTGGTACTAAATTTCATGCTGGTATAAATGTTGGTATTGGTAGGGATCATACTCTTTTTGCTCTTAGCTGTGGTAAGGTTAAATTTGGAATTAAAGGTATTAAAAAACGAAAATTTATTAGCATTGAATCTTTTTAGATTTATTGTTATTTAGATTAACTAAAACCCTGCCTAATTTTAGGTGGGTTTTTTTTATGCAGGTTATATAATAATAAAGTTATAGATTTTTAAAAGTATTGAACTTATTAAAAGTTCGAGTATAAAAAATGAAATTTGTTGATGAAGCAATAGTGAAAGTTGAAGCTGGTTCAGGTGGTAGTGGTGCCGTCAGTTTTTTGCGTCAAAAGTTTATTGCTAAGGGAGGACCTGATGGCGGTAACGGTGGCAATGGTGGTGATATTTATATCCTTGCTGATAAAAGCCTCAATACACTAAGCAATTATCGCTTTCAACGTTTTTATTTAGGAGAAAATGGAAAGAATGGTGGTTCCAGAAATTGTACTGGTAAAAGTGGACAAGATAAGATATTACGCGTTCCCATTGGAACACGTATTGTTGATGTTTACAGTAACAAAATTATTGGAGAACTGATTGAACATGGTGAAAAACTTATTGTCGCTAAAGGAGGCTTACACGGTTTAGGTAATTCTTGTTTTAAATCTTCAGTTAATCGTGTACCATATCAAAGAACTTTAGGTACTAAAGGTCAGATAAGAGAGCTTCGTTTAGAACTTCTTCTTTTAGCTGATGTAGGGATGTTAGGATTGCCAAATTCAGGTAAATCAACTTTTGTTCGCTCAGTATCTTCAGCTAAAATAAAGGTTTCAGATTATCCATTTACTACATTAATTCCTAGCTTAGGTGTAGTTAATCTTTCTTCTAAGAATAGATTTGTTATTGCAGATCTGCCTGGTTTGATAAAAGGTGCCTCTGATGGTGCAGGTTTAGGTATTCGTTTTTTGAAGCATCTTGAACGTTGCCGAGTACTGTTACATATGATTGATATAGACTCTATTAATGAATCTCAACCTGAAAGAGACATATTGATGGTCATTAATGAACTTCGAGAGTATAGTAAAAAATTAGTAAATAAACCACGCTGGTTAGTGTTTAATAAGGTCGATTTATTACCAAAAAAAGAAGTTAATAAAAAGGTTCAGGGTATCTTAGAAAGGTTAAATTGGCAGGGGAACTATTTTAAAATTTCTTCACTTAAAAATCAAGGGACTAAAGAACTTTGTAGTAAATTAGCTAATGTATTAGGGGAATTATTTTCTGAAATAAGAACTGTTTCTAAAGAAAATTCAGTTAATTAAATCTTTATTAAGAATTAGGTTAATAAAAAAAATATTAATGTTAATTAGCATGATTTCTGCAATAACCAATGATCGAACTATTGGAAATGCTAATAAAATGCTTTGGTATCTTCCTGCTGATTTTTCTTGGTTTAAGCGATGTACTATTGGTAAACCCATTATTATGGGAAGAAAGACTTTTGAATCTATTGGGTATGTATTACCTGAACGAAAAAATATTGTACTTACTCGTGATAAAAAATTAAGGATAGAAGGGGTATTAACTGCTTTTTCACTTGATGAGGCTTTAGAAGTGTTAGGTGAAAATGTTAATGAGGTTATGATTATTGGTGGTGCTTCTATTTATCAATCTTATTTATCTAGAGCTCAACGGTTATATTTAACACATGTAAATTGTAATCTTCATGGAGATGCTTACTTTCCAGATTGGGGAACAGGGTGGAGTATAGTTTATAAAAAAAACCATTTTGCAGATAAAAGAAATTCTTATGATATGACATTTTTAATTTTAGAACGTAATATATAAGCACACTAAATGCTCATTTTTTTCAAAAAAAAGGTACTAAATTTATCCATCTATTTTCAATTAAAAGTATTACACGTGACACGTGTTTTTTTTTATAGATTTTTGCATAAAGAACGTTTTATCTTCCCAACGAAGCATTGTCAAAGTTCCTCCCCACACACAACCTGTGTCTAAACTGATTACGTTATTATCTTTATAACCTTCTAATGTTGACCAATGGCCAAATAGAATGGTTTTATTTAAATGTTGTCTTGATGGAAGTTTAAACCAGGGGCTAAGTTTTTTGTTTTTTACTTTATTTGGTGAAGCTTTATGATTCATATCAAGTTTTCCATCAGAATAGCAAAATCTCATTCGAGTAAATGCATTAATTATATATCTGTATCGTTCACTTTTTGTTAGAGTATTGCTCCAAGAATTTGGGGTGTTTCTATACATGTTTTTTATAATCCAAGACCAGCTTTTTTTTTTAAGTTCTTTTTCTACTGCTCTGGCAGCTGTTCTTGCTGTAAAAAGATTCCATTCTGGTGAAATCCCAGCATGGCATACAATAAACTCATCATGTTCTATCATTAAAGATTGAGTTCGCAGCCAGTTCACTAATTCTTCTTTATCTTTTGCCGAAAAAATAGCAGCAATATTATCCTGTCTTTTCATTTTTTTTATGCCAAGGTATATAGCTAGTAAATGCAAATCATGATTTCCTAAAGCTACTTTAGCTTTATTCCCTAAATTTTTTATAAATCTAAGGGTTTCTAGAGAATTAGGTCCTCGTGCTACAAGATCTCCTGTAAACCATAATGTATCTTGATTAAAATCTAATGGTATATTTTTGATTAGTAACTTAAGTTCGTTTAGGCAACCTTGAATATCACCTATAATGTAATTAGACATGATATTTTCCAAAAAATATAGTAGAGATATTAAATTAGACAGGTAATAAACATTATAAAATGCTATGTAATAAAATCACTTACCTAGTAAAAATTGGGTAAGGATAAATAAAAATCTAATTGTTTAATTTGCAGTTTAAATTTGCCCAATTAGCCATTGCTATAAATTCTTCTAAGGTTAAATTTTCTGGTCTCATATCTGGATTGATACCTAATGTTTTAAATGCTTTTATATCAAGTAATTCTTTATAGCAATTTCGGATAGTTTTTCGTCTTTGATTAAAACCATTACGGCAAAGTTTATCTAGCCAAATAAGATTATTTTCTGAATTTAGTGATTTTTCATGTAATACTAATTGAATAAATACTGAATCAATTTTTGGTTCAGGGAAAAATGATGTTGATGGGATATTTAATAATGGAAGTATTTGCTGACAGTAATACTTCACCATTACAGTTAATCGGCCATATGCTTTGCTACCTGGTTTCGCAGTTAGTCGATCTCCGACTTCTTTTTGTAATGTGAAATGCATATCCTGAATATTGGTATGAAATTTAAATAAATGGAATAATAAGGGAGTGGATATGTTATATGGTAAATTACCAAAGATACGCAATTTTTTATTTTTTTTTATTAATCTAGCAAAGTTAAAACATGTTGCATCTGTTGGATATATGATTAATTTATTTGATAACGTAGGATGATTACGTAAGCGTTGAACTAGACTATCATCAAGTTCAATTACGGTAAAAGAAGAATTAATTTTTTGGTTAATCGCTTCTGTAATAGCACCTAAGCCAGGACCTATTTCTACTAAATTTTCTTCTGATTTTGGATTTATTAAGGAAACTATATCTTTAATAATATGAGGATCCTTTAAAAAGTGTTGTCCAAAACGTTTTTGAGCTTTATGTCCTAGGTATATTTTTTTTTTCATATCTTAAGATGATTCTCCCCTAAATTTACTGCATATTTAATTGCTGTCCTAAGACTTTTTATATTAATTGCTTTTCTTTTCCCTGCAAATTCAAGTGCAGTACCGTGATCAACTGAAGTTCTTATAAAAGGAAGACCAAGAGTAATATTAACTGAACGAGAAAAACCTTTATATTTTAATACAGGGAGTACTTGGTCATGGTACATACCAAGTATAACATCTGCCTTTTTTAGATATTTATCATTAAAAATTGTATCAGCTGGTAAAGGTCCGATTAAATTAATTGCATATTTTTGACGAATCTTTTCTAATGTTGGGATAATCATCTCAACTTCTTCTCTGCCAAGAAATCCATTTTCTCCTGCATGTGGATTTAGTCCACATACATAAATGGAAGGGCTTTTTATCCTAAATTTTTTAATTAATTCTCTGTTAAGAAGACGAATAGTTTTTTCTAATTTATCTTTCGTCAATGTTTTAGATACTTGAGATAATGGGATATGCGTAGTGGCTAACGCAACTTTAAGACCTTTAGTTGACAACATCATGACAACTAGTGATGTATTAGATTTTTCTGCTAAAAATTCAGTATGTCCACTAAAGGAAAAACCAGAACGATTAATTGCTCCTTTATGTACAGGGCAGGTAACAATAGCGTCAAATTCATTATTCATGCAACCTAAAATAGCTTTTTCTAATATATTTAATACATAACAACTGTTGTTTGGATTAATTTTCCCTGCAATAACAATATCATTTAGGGGGATATGATCCACAATTAAAGAACCAGCTTTTTGCATAATAGGTTTCATATTACTTTCATAATTGATTAGATTCACATCAATACCCAATAATTGAGCACGTTTAGATAATAAAGTCTTATCTGCACAAATAATTAGTTGATGTGACCAATTTTCAGTCGAAAGGAATAACGCAAGATCTGGACCAATACCTGCAGGTTCTCCTGATGTAATAATAATACGTTTAATGCTCATATTTATCCTGAATTATTTCAATGAAAGAATTTGCATAAATCTCTCGTAACCATTCCTGTGTTTCTAAGTTAAAATTATGTTCAAATAAAATTTGATGGGCTTTATTTTTTATTGATAATTCGGTATGATCGGTTTTTCTTCGATCTAATATTTCTAAGATATGCCAACCATGCGTAGTTTTAAATGGTTTACTGATTTGACCGATAGGTAATAATTTAATTTTATCTTGAAATTCAGGCAAGTATGATTCAGTACTTTGGTATCCGAGCTCACCATTGTTTGCAGAAGAATTTAGGTCTTGGCTATGTTCTCGAGCAAGTTTCTCAAAATTTGCTTTTCCTGTTTTAATTTTATAGATAAATCCGTTAAGTTTTCTTTTGATTTCATCATCATCAGAGATTAATGTTGGTTTTATGAGAATATGACGAGCATTTACTTCAGTTACAATAACTTGATTAGGGTCTTTTATATCTTCTATTTTTAATATATGTAAACCAATACTACTTTGGAATGGTCCAATTATAGTTCCTTTATTTATTTTCGCTTGTTTAATTTGATTAGCAAATATAGTTGGCATTTCTTTTATACCTATCCATCCTCTATTATTTTTTATTACTTGAGGTTCTTTTGAACAGCCATAAAATGTAGATTTTGGTTGTGTGCTTTTTTTCAGCTGGTTAAGTAACATTTTTGCTTTATTTTGAATTTGTTCTTTATTTAATTGTTTGTTAAAACAAAGTTGAATATGAATAATTTTATATTGAGCTAATTCTTCCCTTTCATTTAAAAGTGAAGCAATTAAGTTTTTGAGTTCAATAGGTAATATCTTGATACGACGAGGAATTAATATATTACGTACTTCTTTTATCATAAGATTCTTTTGAATTTGTTCTTTTAGGTCTTTTTCAGTTAGATTGTTTATGTTAAATCGATTATTTTTGATAATGTTAGTAATCACATCGTTTAAATAGTCATTACTTATGCTTATTCCAATATGTTTAGCTTCTTGTTGTTGAATTGTTTCAATAATTAGTTCTTCTAGTATTTGCTCAATTGAAGTTTTTTTTTGAAAATGAAATTTTGTATCTTTATCTTTTTTGATGCTATTCTTCAGTATTTTAAGTCTTTTATTAACTTCACTTTGGAGTATTATACCTTCATTAACAATGACTTTGATCTTGTCTAGCTCAACAGGTTGTGCAGTTACTAACGTTATTTTAGCAAGAAAAATAAAGCTAAAGAATATGTATTTCCACAATATGATGTACTCCTGTGATAAAATATTTATGGGGTATAAAAAAAAATTAAGTTGTAGATTGCTTCAATAAAAATGGATGACTATAACCTAATCTACTGGTAAATTCATTACCAATAATTCTGTTATTTAACTTCAAATTAGAGTTTGTTCCAAACCCCAAAATACCAAATTTAAGATTGAAACGGTCTTCATATTTAGGTTTTTTATTGTTCTTAGTTTTTTGATTTTTTAGTTCTTTGCTATATGTAAGAGCAACATACCAACAATTTGAATGATAGCCTAGACCTGTAAGCCATTCTAATGCTTGCTTGGTTGTAAGATCGAAAAAATATTGTGCATTGGCCTGCCATTTATGATTTATTTGATATGCAGTGAGTAATCCTAGTTGTGATATTTTAGATTGACTTAACTCTTTTAATCTGTCTTTAGAATAGCCATAGGCAAGAATTTTTTCAATATAACTAGGTTTAATATAACGATAGCTAGTTTGTAAGTATCCATTATTAAATTGATATTCTAAAGTAAAATTGCTTAATTGAATTTTTTTACTATTCGTATCGTATTGAAAATTACTATGATAGAATAAATTATCATCGTAGTTAAAATCCATTGTAGCAGATAAACTAGAATAGTGAGAAGAACTTATATTTGACTGAACATTAGTAAAGTTTTTCTTCAGATAAAAAATTTGACCTAACGAAATATTTAGACGTTCTTTATAAGAATTATTAAAAAATCGTGAAGATACAGCATAACTAAATTGGTTACTTCCAACAATTTTATCAATACTGCTAAAGTTTCTATTTCGAAAAAGATGATAGTAGTCGGTTTGTAGAAAGGTCGTGTCATAAGAACTATTAGATTTTTCTTTCTCTGGTATATATAAGTACTGAATTTCTGGTTCTAAGGTTTGTATGTAATTTTTAAAGGTTTTCATATGACGTTCAAGAATAATACTTCCACGAGTTTTAAATGTCGGTATAAGCCGAGTAATTTGTTTCTTTTGTCTCTTTAAGTGAGCAGAGGGAGCTGTTTTCTCTTGATAATATGTTCCGAGTAATCGTGCTTCAGTAATCCAAACACCCCAGCTATTACTAATTGGTACCTTTAACCCTGGTTCAATATGTATGCGTATTGTCGATGGGGCTTTTTTATTATTAGCATTAAATTTTGATATTTGTCCCGTTAGATCAAAATCTAAAAATTTCATTAGCATTGGTGCATAGTAGTTAAAATTAAACTGAGGGATTATGCGATATGGAATATCATTTTCAGTAAATGGTTGCAAGTTATGTATTAGCAATGAAATATCCCACTTATCTGAATAATAACTTATTTTGCTTTCTTGAATTTGATTATTTTCTTGGTTGCCAATATTTGAGTTTACATTAGAGAAATAATTATTGTCGCTTATTTTTAAGTAATTAAATTTTAATTTCCAATCTTGTTGGAAGTTGCCTTCGTGTTTATAAAGTAGCCCCCAACGCTTCTTTTTTTCTGGATGTTTTTTATCTTTTGGTAAAAATTCCAAGTGTATGGTTCCTGAACCAAATGTAGATAAATAACGAAATTTATTATTAAATTGTAAATTACGCTTTGTCATATGTATTAATGTAGTTTCTAAGTCATAGTTTTCTGAAAGGTTCCAGTAAATTGGAGTTTCTATTGTGAATCCATTTTTGGAACCGTAAGAAATATTTGGATATAGAAAACCAGTCTTTCGAGTATTGCTAATAGGTACAGTTAGGATTGGTAAGTAGAATATAGGAAAATTATAAATTTTAAATCGAGGATGGTAAAAAGTAGCTTCTTCTTTATTTTGATCTATCACGATTCGTGATGCATTTAATTTCCAAGTATTATTTTTTTCTGAACAAGAGGTTATATAAGCATTTTCCATGATGTAGGTGCTTTTATCTATCTTTGATATTTTATAAGCTTCTCCTCGTCCTGGTTTACATAGGAAATTGTATTTATTGTTTTCCATTAGCATAAAATCAGTATCAAAATAATTAACTACTTTATCAGAAAAAATATCTAATTTACCATCGTTAATATTAACATTGCCTTGTGCCACAATCCTTTTATTTATTTCATATAATGTTACAGTATCTGATTTAATTTGCTTGTTACCTTGAACAATAACAACATTTCCAGAATACTTTACCTTATTTTGATTGAAAGCTTCTAATGAATTAGCTTCAATTTGAATTGATGATGTATTAGAGTCTATCAATGGCAATTTAGCATTTACACATTGTTTGTTGGAACAGCATTCATCTTGTAAAGATTTGTCTGATTTGGCTAAGATTTGAGTTGATATTAGTGTAAAAAAAACAACATTAATCAAATTTCTTAATAAAGTTAAAAGAAACTTGATATCGGTTTTTTCTATCTTTTTAATCCAGTTTAAAACAAAAATATTTTGGAGAACTAACGTCATAAACAATATGTATGTTCGTAAATTCATCATATTTCATTATTAAACTACAGTGCAAGTTCAAGTTGGCAGATTAAAAAAACAGTTATACAGTTATTATTTGATTAATAACTATCTTTTGCTCTTTAAGTTTTATTATTGTTTCTTCATAATGTTTAAGTTTTTTTCTTTCTTTTATTATAATTTCCTTTGGTGCCTTTGAAAGAAAATTTGTATTGTCCAATTTTTTTTCAATGTGTTTAATTTTAATTTGGATTTTTTCCATTTTACTATTTAGTTCTATAAGTTCTTTCCTTTTATCAGTAAGATTTTCCATTACAATAAATAATTCAGATTTACCAATAAGCATTGTTGTTACGTATGGAGGGAGCTTATCGTGTTCATTAATAAGTTCGATTTTCTTTAATTTAGAAAATGATAATAATAAATTTTGATTATTTTCTAAATATTTTTTTTCTCCTGGATTAATTTTCATAATAGCATGTAGTTTTTTATTTGGTAAAATTTTATATTTATAACGTAAATTACGGATGCTAATGATAAATTTTTTTATCCATTCAGTATTATTAATTGCCTCTTGATTATATTTTGAATCTTCATATTGAGGGAAATTTTGAAGCATAATAGTATCTCCCTCAATGCCATACATAAGTGGTTTGATGTTTTTCCATATGGATTCTGTAATGTAAGGCATAATAGGATGAGTAAGACGGAGTGTTTTTTCTAACACTGTAATTAGGGTATAACGTGCTGCTTCTTTTTCTCTTTCTTGTCCTTTTGTTAAAACAAATTTAATGAATTCCAGATACCAATCGCAAAATTGATTCCAGATAAATTCATATAGACTGTTAGCGGCTAGGTCTATACGATAGTTATCTATGTGCGAAGTGAAATTTTTTGTTGTTATTTCACATTGAGATTGAATCCATTTATCAGTCAATGAATATTCAAATTTTTTATCTTTTTTAAAATTATAATCTTTATGTTTTACATTCATTAATACGAAACGGCCAGCATTCCATAGTTTATTGCAGAAGTTACGATAACCTTTAAGACGATTCATATCCCAGTGAATATCACGGCCAGTATTAGCTATCGCTGCAAGGGTAAAACGTAATGCGTCGGTACCGTAAGGAGTAATACCTTCTCTGAAGGTTTGCCGTGTATTTTTTTCTATTTTTTTTTCTAGTTTAGTTTGCATAAGATTATCACAACGTTTACTTACTAAAGACTCTAAACTGATTCCATCAATTATATCTATTGGATCTAGAACATTACCTTTTGATTTAGACATTTTTTGACCGTTTTCATCACGTATAAGTCCTGTCATATAAACTACTTTAAAAGGTACTTGCGAATTATTATTTTTATCTTTAATAAAATACGAGCTCATCATAATCATTCGTGCAACCCAAAAAAATATGATATCAAAACCTGATACTAGAACGTTTGAAGGATAGAACATCCTGAAGTTTTCAGTATTTTGGGGCCAGTCTTGTGTAGCAAATATCCAAAGAGAAGAAGAAAACCAAGTATCAAGGACATCATTGTCTTGTTGTAATATGATAGAAGAATTAAGATTGTTTTTTTTTCTTGCTTCATTTTCAGTGCGACCAACATACACTTTTCCTTGACTATCATACCATGCAGGGATACGGTGTCCCCACAAAAGTTGACGAGAAATGCACCAATCTTGAAGTTTTTCCATCCAAGAAAAGTACATATTTTCATACTGTTTAGGAAAAAATCGAATCTGACCGTTTTTTACTGCTTTAATAGCAGGTTTAGCAAGAGATTTTGTTCGAACATACCATTGATTAGTAAGTCTTGGTTCGATAACTACAGCACTGCGGTCACCATATGGAATTGTTATGTCATGTTGTTCGATTTTATCAACTAAACCTAAATGTTTAAGTTCTGAAACAATGGCTTTTCGTGCAGAAAAACGTTCCATTCCATGATACTGTTTTGGAAGTTCAGTATTATATACACTACTTTTTTTTCCATCAGTTGTAAAAATTTCAGATGAAGTTCTAATACAGGCATTTAAAGTTAAGATATTAATGATTGGTAAATTATGACGTTGTCCAACTTCATAATCATCAAAGTCATGTGCTGGTGTAATTTTTACGCAACCTGTACCTTTTTTCATGTTAGCATGATCATCAGCAATAATAGGAATTAATCGATTAGTGATTGGAAGCAAGATTTTTTTACCAATTAGATCTTTATAACGAAAATCCTTTGGATTAACTGCCACAGCAGTATCACCTAATATAGTTTCTGGTCTTGTTGTCGCCACAATGACATAATTTTGACTATGTTTTGTCATTGTTCTATTTATTAACGGATAACGGAAATAGTACATATAACCTTTTTGAATTTTATGTTCTATCTCAAGGTCAGAGATTGCTGTACATAGTTTTGGATCCCAATTAACCAGACGTTTACCTCGGTAGATAAGATCATCTTCATAAAGACGTACGAAGGCTTCTTTTGTAGCTTCAGAGAAGCCTTTATCCATAGTAAAACGTTCTCGATCCCAATCTACAGAAGCTCCAAGTCGACGTAGTTGCTCAGTGATTGTGGAGCTAGATTCTTTCTTCCATTCCCATATTTTTTTTATGAAATCTTCACGATCAAAGTCATATTTATTTTTGTTTTCTTCTCTGGCAATTTTACGTTCAACAATCATTTGAGTAGCAATACCAGCATGGTCAGTACCAACCTGCCAGAGGGTATTTTTCCCTTTCATACGTTGATATCGAATTAAAGTATCCATGATGGTAGTTTGAAATGCATGACCTATGTGTAAAGTTCCAGTAATATTCGGTGGCGGTATGACAATACTGAAAGAATCTTTTGAAGTGTCACCATGTGGCTTAAAGTAGCCTTTTTTTTCCCAATTGGTATATAAAGTTTCTTCAATTAACTCTGGTTTATATATTTTTTCCATAGAATTCAATATTATTTTAATCCAATAGAATAGTTTTATTTTAAAAGTTCTAGAAAGGAGATATTAATAATATATACTATATAAGTATTAATATAACTTACTTTTTTGAAAGCTAGCTTAGAAATAAAACTTCCTAAATTTAAAAGTATGTAAGTAAGTACAAGATACTGGTAAAAAAAATTATAAATTAGAGAATAAACATTGCTGAAGTAGTAGTCGATTCCCTAAGTTTTTAAACTAGCTAGATATAATCTATTTTTTGTTCACTGCTTTAGAACGATTTAGTAAGAATTGAACAAGCATAGATACTGGTCGACCGGTTGAACCTTTTGATTTCCAAGCTGTACCTGCTATATCAATATGTGCCCAATGATACTTTTTAGTGAATCTAGATAAAAAACAAGCAGCAGTAATAGCCCCAGCAGAACGATCACCAATATTAGCAATATCTGCAAATTTGCTTTTAATCTGTTCCTGATAATCATTTAAGATTGGGAGTTGCCATACTTGATCATTTGCTTGTTCAGAAGCACTTATCAATTCACAAGCTAAAGGATGATGGTTAGACATTAGAGCGCTAACATGATGACCGAGTGCAATCACACATGCACCTGTTAAGGTCGCTATATCAATTATGCAGTCAGGATCAAAACGTTGAACATAAGTGAGTACATCACAAAGTACTAGTCGGCCCTCAGCATCAGTATTTAGTACTTCCACTGTTTGACCTGACATTGTAGTAAGTATATCGCCAGGTCGGTAAGCGTCGCTACTAGGCATATTTTCGCAACCAGCGAGAATAGCCACTACATTGATTGGTAAATCCAATCTCGCTAATGCTTTCATTGTACCAAACACAGAGGCAGCACCACACATATCATACTTCATTTCATCCATCTTCTCACTTGGTTTGAGAGAAATACCTCCAGAGTCGAAAGTAAGTCCTTTCCCTACTAACACGATTGGTTTTGCCTTAGCATTAGGATTCCCTTTATATTCTATAATAGACATGCTAGATTCATTCTTAGAACCATAACCGACAGCAAGATAAGCTGCCATCCCTAGTTCTTTCATTTCGTTTTCAGAAATAATAGTTGTAATAATATTATCATACTTGCTAGCCATCTTGAGAGCTTGAGAAGATAAATACGTTGGATTTGCAATATTTGGTGGCATGTTACCAAGATCTTTTGATGCTTTTATTCCAGAAGCAATAGCAAGAGCATGAGTCATTGCTTTTTCAGCTTCTACTAATTCATTAGAATTCAATACGTTAAATTCTAATCTACCTAATCGATGTGAAAATTTTGGTATAGTAGTCTTAAATTTTTCAAATGAATAAAGATTATCTTGAATAGTTTCAATTGCTTGACGGATTTTCCAGTAAGTATTTTGCTTTTTAACAGAAAGATCAGTTAAAAAACATATAGCTTCTTTTGAACCTATCTTATTTAATTTTTGGATCATCTTTTGGATGATTTTTTTATACTGGTATTGGTCAAGATCAGACTTTTTTCCACAACCAACAAGTAAAACTCGTTTTGAAAGTAGAGATGGTACATTATATAAAAGTAACGTTTCTCCTAGTTTACCTTTTAAATCTTCATGATTAAGTAAGGAACTAATATAATTTCCGCTTATTCTATCTACTTGTTGAGCTGCTAAAGAAAGATGACATTGTTCAAAAACACCAACAATGATACATGCGCTGCATTGATTTTCTGGACTTTCACTTTTAACGCTAAACTTCATTACTTACTCCGACATCTTAAAGACAAATAGA
Source organism: Candidatus Photodesmus anomalopis (assembly GCF_000731785.2). NCBI lineage: Bacteria > Pseudomonadati > Pseudomonadota > Gammaproteobacteria > Vibrionales > Vibrionaceae > Candidatus Photodesmus > Candidatus Photodesmus anomalopis. The sequence continues at coordinate 3,390 of NZ_JGVJ01000015.1, read as the reverse complement.
ACTAAATGTTAGATAATACTTTTATTCTAAATACTATAAACCAGCACAGTACTTAAGCAAGAATCTAAGCTAGCAAATACTAACAAAACTGAAGATTTAGAAATATAGTGATTTAATGTTTAAAAAACAAGTTTTATGTAGGTACTTTCATTGTGATTATTATTAGATATTTGACCTATGAAACATTTAAAAGCCAACTTTCAATATTTTTTATCTTTTTTTTAGTTTTTCTATGTCAAAAATTTATACAGGTTTTAGCAGAAGTATCAGATGGAGTAATTCCTGCTAAAATGATTCTATCAATTGTTACTCTTAACATGCCAGCAGTTGGATTATTCATGTTACCATTTAGCTTGTATCTCGGTATTTTATTAACTTTTGGTCGTTTATATACTTCAAGCGAAATTATTGTTATGAATTCAATGGGTATTGGTAATCATTTTTTAATGCGTTCTGCATTATATTTATCAATTATTACTGGTTGTATAGCTGCATTTAATTCATTTTGGTTAGCACCATGGAGTGCAAATAGAGAAGCAGAATTAATGGAGCAATACATATCAGGGAATAGTGTAGATCTTTTAAGAAAAGGAAGTTTTCATCGTATTTCTGATGGGTTTTCAGTAGTTTTTATTGATGATATTCAAGATAAAAAATTAAAAAATGTTTTTGTTGCTCAGATTCGTCCAAAAAATTCAATTTTGCCAAGTATAATATTCTCTAATTTTGGTGATATCAAAATTACTGATGATGGTCGTTATATGATTACTATGTATGAAGGAACACGCTATGAAGGGATACCAAATCATCTTGATTATCATATTACTGAATTTGATGAATACGAGGGGATAATAGGACGACGTGTTATACAAACTGAAGGAAAAGAATGGAAAGCAATTCCAACGTTAGACCTTATATCTAACTCTACAGCAGAGGCTCAAGCTGAGTTGCAATGGCGTTTATCAGTAGTAGTGTCTGTTCCTTTATTAACAATATTAGCTATTCCTTTATCTTCAGTAAATCCTCGTCAGGGACGTTTTGTAAAAATAGGACCAGCAATATTAATTTATTTAACTTATTTTTTATCAGTCAGTGCTATTAAATCAGCGATTGAAGAGGGATCTATTCCTATCTTTGTTGGTATGTGGCCAATTAATTTTGGGCTTTTAGTTTCTGCTGTAGTACTAAATTGTATGGATACTGTATTAGTAAGAAAACTTAAAGATAAAATAAAGATAGATAGGGTAATTTAAATACATGTTTAAAATCATAGATGTATATATTGGCAAAACAATTAGTACAAGCATTTTGCTTGTACTAATCACTTTTATTGGTTTATCTAGTATTATTAAATATGTAGAACAATTAAAAAAAGTAGGTGAAGGAAACTATGATTTATTGCAAGCTTTATTATTTGTAATACTAAGTATTCCTCGTGATCTAGAAATGTTTTTTCCTATGGCAGTGATGCTTGGGTCATTAATTGGTCTTGGAGTCCTTGCAGAAAATTCTGAATTAGTTGTTATGCAAGCTGCAGGGTTTTCTAAGCTAAATATTGGTGTATCAGTTCTTAAAACCGCTGTACCATTAATGTTTATTATGACTATTTTTAGTCAATGGGGAGTCCCACAAGCACAAAAAATGGCTCGTGATTTAAGAGCGATTGCAATTTCTGGTGGTAATTTAATTTTATTGCGTACTGCTGTTTGGGCCAGAGATAGTAACGACTTTATTTTTATGGGTAAAGTAGAATTTAATAAAATTCATAATTTAAAAATATGGAAATTTGATGATAAAAAACATCTCACATTAGTTATATCTTCAAAGGAAGCTAACTTCATTAGCAATGATGATACATGGGAAATGAAGGATGCTCAAATTACTGATATGCGTAATGGAAGCAATATTTCAAAAAAAATATTACCAATTTATCATTGGAATACCCCTCTTTCTCCTGATAAGTTAGCAGTGGTAACCATGAAACCTGAAGAATTATCTTTTAGTGGCTTATATCATTACATAACTTATCTAGAAAATTCAGAACAAGATTCTTCGCATTATAGATTAGCACTTTGGAGAAAAGGAAGTCAGCCTTTTACTATTGCAGTTATGATGTTAATGGCTTTTTCATTTATTTTTGGTCCATTGCGTAGCGTTACCATGGGAACAAAGATGCTATTTGGAATAATTGCAGGATTTATTTTTTATATTTCGGGTGAATTTCTTTCTCCTTTCAGTTTAGTTTATTCTATTCCACCAGTTTTTGCTGCAATTGCACCTAACGTTATGTTTTTACTTGTAGCTATAATTTTATTAAAGAAAAATATATAAAAAAGAAAGAAGGAATATTGATTATATAGCTAAATTTAAATAGTAAAATTACCAAAGCATATTAATCCTTTAATACCACAATTTGGGTTTTTGAGAGAACATCATGAAAACTTTGTTGTTGCATGTTAAAAAGCATAGAAAAATTTGCAATACCAAACACAGATGTAGCTAATCGAATAAAAGCTTGTGAAATTGTAATTACACTTCTCCCATCTTGGTTACGCAATTGTATTCTCCAAGTTTTCATGCCTAAAGTTTGACCTGTTTTTACCCAAAAAAAAAGGAAAAAGCAGATCCATATTATGCTTAAATAAATTGCAAACAATTGACTTAATATAGGATGTTTATCTAACAACCCTGCAGGATCACCATATTCACCATAGTGTACTATCTCTAAAGAATGCAATGCAAAAATAATTGCAATAACGATACCAGCTGCAATAATTTCAATCGCAAGAATAATGAGAGAATCATACAAAAGTGCTCCCAAACGACGTATCAATCCAGCAGGAGGAAGTGAATTTATTTTATTCATATTTAAAAGATCATTTAACAGGTATAGTAAAGATACTATAATTCAATAAAATTTAGTGTAAAAGAAAGCAAAATTTTAAAGAGAATCATTTTGCTTTACTATTGTAATATTTTAGTGATTACATATAATTCCTCAAGTTGGTATGTAAAAGTATTAGCACTTGAGGCTATATTATTTTATTCATCATTAATTTCTATATATTTTATACTAGTATAGTAAAAAAATAGGGGATGACTGTAAGTTTAGCTGTGTGATGGAATTGGTAGACATGAGTGATTCAAAATCACTTGCCGTTAAGGCGTAGCGGTTCGAATCCGCTCACAGCTACCAAGTTTTCTATTTTGGAGAGGGATAAAGCCTCATACAAAGGCAGTAATTCAGAAGCTAAAAAACATATAATAGCTATTTTAAATAAAGTAATTTATTTACATATATAAATTTTATAAAAAGTATTTGACACAGAGTTGGATCTAGCTAGAATGTTTGATTCTTTCTAGTAAAAGAAGAAAGCAAGCTCTTTAATA
>NZ_JGVJ01000014.1:0-40049 GCF_000731785.2 Candidatus Photodesmus anomalopis | reverse complement strand
AAAAGCCTCTAATTGAGCAGGTGCAGAAGACATTGCTGCAACATCGGCTGGTGTTTGGATTAACGAAGATGGTTTTGAAATAATGGGACGACTACCAACCTCAAAACGAAGATTTGGAATATTTTCTCCACAATATTCCTTCAGTACGTTATTTATATTATTAAGATATTTATCACGAACCCAATCAAGCACAAAACGGTTTGGCGCGAATAAAGTTAGCGTGTTATCACTAAGTTCCGCTTGCAACGGACGAACCCACATACTGAATTCTGTTATTGGTAGCTCTTCTTGAAGGTGTTGTAAACATTGCAACCAAAGAGAAGATGACACAGTAACCTCACTCATACACTTATTTATAATAGGAAAATTTCTGGAAGATTATCTATCGATAATCTAACTCACTAGAATTTAATTATGGTTCCAGTGAATAGAATTATGGTTATTCACAATACTACCATATTTTTTTCCGAATTTATTCACAGAATAACCCACAAAAATGAAAGGAAAAAATTGAAATAGTAATTTTCAATTCTATTGAATAATCACGCATTAAAAATATTTAATTGATATTAGATAATAGTTCTAAACTGAATAATATTACAATAGCAATTTTTTAATTATAGAAAATATGATTGTTATCATATTTCTGAGTATCTATATTTAGTATTATAATCTATTGCATTTTTTTAAAATTAAGTTATGATGGAACGATTATTGGTATATAGTCGTAATAACGTGAACTTTTACAATTAGTTTCTCTTAATTTATTTTTACAATTGCTTAAATACAAGAGAAAAAACAGAAACTCTTTTAGATAACAGTAATTAAAGGTATCGATCATGAAACGCACTTTTCAGCCTACAGTTCTGAAACGAAGTCGTACCCATGGATTTCGTTCACGTATGGCAACTAAAAATGGTCGTAAAATTATTAATGCACGTCGAAAAAAAGGTCGTGTACATCTTTCTAAATAGCAGCTTATATTTTGTGTGTTAGATACAGGTTTAATAAAAGGGTTCGATTATCTAATTCTGAACACTATCATAGTGTTTTTCAGAAAGCTCATTGTGTTAACTCTTTATATTTAACTATACTTTCTCGAGAAAATTTTCTTGGCAGTCCTCGTTTAGGATTAGCTGTTCCTAAAAAAGAGATTGGAAACGCTGTAGACCGAAATAATTTTAAACGGTTAGCTAGAGAAAGTTTTAGAAAAAATCAACATAAACTTCCTAATAAGGATTTTGTTGTCATTGCTAAACGACATTTTCAAAAATTAAGTAATAATGAAACATTTTTAGTGTTTAATAAACTATGGTCTCGCCTATTTCTTTTTTCTCTTGGATAGTTATTACGATAATTCGTCTTTATAGATGGATTATCAGTCCTTTAATGACCCCTTGCTGCAGATTTTGTCCGACTTGTTCAGTTTATGCCATAGAAGCTATTATAGCTTATGGGTTTGTAAAAGGAAGTTTATTAGCAGTTAAACGTCTATTAAAATGTAACCCAATGAATAAAGGAGGATACGATCCTATTCCATCAATATCTAAATTAAACGAAGAAGATAAACAGAATGAATCATCAATGTAAGATCCTATTAATTGCTTTAGGTTTAGTTTCTTTTTTACTATTTCAACAATGGAATAGTAATGAAAAGGAGATTACATATAATGAACATGAAACAATAGAACCAAATGAAATAATACCTAAATCATTTATAAATTCTTCATTATCGACAATTACAGCAACAACTGATGTTCTCACTTTAAATATCACTACAATTGGTGGTGATATTATAGAAGCAAAGCTAAATAAATATTTATTAGAACTTGGTTCATCAACCCCGTTTGCCTTACTAAAAAATACACCTAAACATCAATTTATTGCTCAAAGTGGTTTGATTGGTCCCAATGGAATTGATTTAACCAAAGATAATCGCCCTCATTACAAAACCAACAGTAATCATTTTCAATTAACTGAAGGTTTAAATGAATTGAGGATTCCTTTAACATATCAAGAAAATGGCATTTACTATACTAAAACATTTATTTTAAAAAGAAACAGCTATGCTCTTGATATTGAATTTCAAATAATGAATCGATCAGGCAAGAATGCAACTGTAGGCATGTATTCTCATTTACGTCAAAACATGATGGATTCAGGTGGTAGTATTACACTTCCAACGTATCAAGGTGGTGCCTATTCAACACAAGATACACGCTATAAAAAATATAGCTTTGATAATATGAAAGAACGCAATTTATCATTAAATATTTTTCATGATCAAGGCTGGGCTGCAATGATTCAACATTATTTTGCAGCAGCATGGATTCCTAGAAATAACTCTACTTCAACTCTTTATACTCGTATAATTGACGATCTTGCTGATATTGGTATTCGTTTTCCAAATGTAACTATCAAAAATGGAGATTCTGCTAAATTTAAGTCCACACTTTGGATAGGTCCAAAACTACAAGATGAAATGGAATTAATTGCCCCAAATCTAGATCTAGTAGTTGACTATGGTTGGCTATGGTTTATTGCTAAACCATTACATAAATTACTATCCTTTATTCAAAGGTTTGCATCTAACTGGGGAGTATCGATTATAATTTTAACTTTTATTATTCGTGGTGCTATGTATTCATTAACTAAAGCTCAATATACTTCAATGGCTAAAATGCGAGTTCTTCAACCAAAATTACAAGCCATGAAAGAACGTATTGGTAATGATCGGCAACGTATGAGTCAAGAAATGATGGAATTATATAGGAAAGAGAAAGTAAGTCCATTGGGTGGATGTTTACCTATTCTTCTACAGATGCCTATTTTTATTGCCTTATACTGGACTTTAATGGAATCAGTAGAATTACGTCATTCTCCATTTATTGGTTGGATTCATGATCTTTCAGCTCCAGATCCTTACTTTATTTTGCCTATACTTATGGGAATTTCAATGTTTCTTATCCAAAAAATGAGCCCAACTACTATTACAGATCCTCTTCAACAAAAAATTATGACATTTATACCAGTGATATTTACTGGCTTCTTACTATGGTTTCCATCGGGACTTGTTCTGTATTGGCTAATATCGAATATTGTCACTGTTATTCAGCAAACGCTTATTTACAAAACATTAGCAAAGAAAGGATTATATTAAATTACAACTTAATAAATAACTGTTCTATAAATGAAGAAATAATAATGATAGATACTATTGTTGCTCAGGCTACATCTAGAGGTTATTCTGGTATTGGAATTATACGTGTATCAGGACCTCAAGCTTTAAAAGTAGCTTGGGAAATTACAGGGAAAATGCTGAAACCTCGTTATGCTACTTATATTCCTTTTAAGAAAAATGAAATGATACTAGACCAGGGGATTGCTATTTATTTCCCAGAACCACACTCATTTACAGGAGAAGATGTACTAGAATTGCAAGGTCATGGTAGCCCTTTTGTAATGGATATGTTAATCCAACATATATTGCATATTTCTAACATTAGAATAGCAAAACCTGGAGAGTTTTCTGAACGTGCTTTTTTAAATAATAAGTTAGATCTAACTCAAGCAGAAGCTATAGCTGATCTTATTAATGCACAATCGGAAGAAGCAGCAAAATTAGCATTTCAATCTTTTCAAGGAGAATTTTCTAGGAGAATTAATATGTTAGTTAATAGTTTAATTAATTTGCGTATAGATATTGAAGCATCTATTAATTTTCCAGAAGATAATATTGATTTTTTAAACACAAAAAAAATATTATCTGATTTAAAAATTATTTTTAAAAATCTAAAAAAAGTAAAACAAGAAGCTAATCAAGGAATCATTATTCGTGAAGGAATGAAAATAGCAATTGTTGGTTTACCTAATTCTGGGAAATCAAGCTTACTTAATGCATTTTCAGGAAAACAATCTGCTATTGTCACTAATATTGCTGGAACAACTCGTGATATACTTCATGAAAACATACATATTGATGGTATGCCAATACAGCTAATTGATACTGCAGGATTTCGTAACACTATAAATATGATTGAAAAAATTGGGATAAAACGAACTTTTGATGAAATTAAAGTAGCCGATCATGTTCTGTTTATGATTGATGCTAGTAATACAATTTCTACTAATATAACAGAAATATATCCTGATTTTCTCAATCACCTACCAAATAATACAGGTATAACTATTATTCGAAATAAAATAGATCAAACTAGTGAAGGTCCAAGAATATGTTCAGCTAGCTTACCAACAGTAATTCATTTATCGGTTAAAACAGGACAAGGACTTGATATACTTAAAAAACATTTAAAAAAATGCATGCAATTTTCAGGAGGGAATGAAGGGAGATTTATGGCACGTCGTAGACATCTCAATGCGTTAGAACAAGCTGAACAACATTTAAAGATTGGAAAAGCACAGATAGAGGAAAATGCAACAGAGAGAGAAATTCTTGCAGAAGAACTAAGAATAGCACAACAGCACCTCAATGAAATCACAGGAGAATTTAATTCTGATGATTTACTTGGAAAAATTTTTTCTTCATTCTGCATAGGAAAATAAATTAAATTTCTAGTCTTAGAATCGCAGTAATAGATTTGCAATAGCAAAAAAAACTATTTTTAATTCATATCAAATGTATTTTTAGCTTATTAAAAGTTGCAGTTAATTACCTATATGATGAAATTGCTACACAAACATTAGTTCCACCAAATCCGAATGAATTTGACAATGCTAAATTAATATTTGTTCTTTTTGGTTTCTCCATTACATGATTAACACCTAAACAAGCTTTATCAATATTTTTCATTGTTAAATTTCTAGTATATGGAACTGTATTATTAATAATGGAAAGGACAGTAAAGACAGCCTCGATAGCACCAGATGCACCTAATAAATGTCCTGTAGATGCTTTTGTAGCAGATACCAATACTTTTATAGCATGTTCTTTGAATACTTCTTTAATCGCTTTAATTTCAACAAAATCTGCAATAGTGCTAGTGCTATGGGTATTAATATAATCCACATCATAAAGAGATTTTCCAGATCTTTCTAGTGCACCTAAGATCGCTCGTTTTGCTCCATTGCCATTGGGATGAGGGGAAGTGATCGCTTGACCTGTATTTCCATCTGCCGTTCTGCAAAAACCCGATAATTCTGCATATATTTTAGCTCCACGTTCTTGTGCACTTTTAAAGCTTTCTAAAACAAGACATGCTCCACCCTCACCCATAACAAAACCATTCCTATCTACTGTAAATGGACGAGAAGCAGTATCAATTGAGTTGTTGTTCACAGATAATGCTGTCTGTGCATTAAATGTTGAAATTCCTACTGGGGTAATAGATGCTTCTGATGCACCTGCAATAATAATATCAGCTTCTCCTGTAAAAATAGCGTTATATCCATCCGCAATTGAATGAGCACCTGCAGCACACGCAGTACAATGAGCATTATTTGGACCTGTAAAATTCCAATAATTAGAAATATATCCTGCAGCAATATTAGGTAAAAACTTTAAATTGCCAAATGGTGATTGTTTTTTACCAGCTATAGAAGTAGCAACACAAGTTTCAAAACTATTCATGCCACCAACACCAGTAGAAAAATTAACACCAATACGATCTAACTGTTTCTTGTTTTGTATTGAATCTAAACCAGCCATTTTAATAGCTTCTGAAGCTGCTATCATTGCAAAAACTTGATGTCTATCAAGTTTTTTTATTTGTTTTTTTTGTTCTTGAATGGACATTTCGCTAAATGGGAAATGATGAATCAAATTAAAGTTTTCAGAAATCTGAGCAGCAAACGTTGTTTTACATCCTAATTTTTCTGGAACGAAATTTGTAATTCTTCTAAAACCATGTTTTCCTTGCAATAATGACTTAAAACTTTCATTGGCATTTAAACCAATAGGAGATATAGCACCAAAACCAGTAATGACTATTCGTTTCATTTTATTTCTAAAACTCCAAAATTACTATTAAGTCAACAACTATAAAACTCTTAGCCATAAGTTCTATTTTAAAATAATATATGGAACAGGAATTGTTATTAACCCAAAACATATTAACATTAAACTAGATTATTGTTAGTTTGTCTATAATAATATTATTAACGTTAATAATATTCATTTTAAGGAATAGTAGATGAAAGCAATTGTGATAGTGCTAACTTTAATTCCTTTTCCAGTTTAGGATTAGTGAGTATGTTTTTTTCTAGATTAAAATTATTAAAAAAATTAGGTATAGAAAAACTGCTTTTTAAAACTGCGCCAAAAGATGCAGCAGAGTTAACTGCAATAGTCAGCACATTTTTCGCACCACCTATTCCTGGAGAAGCAGAAAGGTATAATGCAGGTTTATTCTGAAAAATAAGCTGATGTATTCTTGATGTCCAGTCAATCAGATTTTTGTATGCAACTGTATAACTTCCATTATGTTCTGCAAAAGAAATAATAACTGCATCAGCTTTTCCTATTTGTTTAAAAAACATTTGAGATTGATTTGGAATACCCATATTTTGCTCTCGATCTATACTGTATATGGGCATTTCATAATCATTAAGATCTAATATTGTAATATCACTGAAAGGAATTAAACCAGTGACATATTGTACAAACTTTTTATTGATTGAATGGATACTATTACTAGCAGCAAAAGCAAGAATTTTCATTGTGATAATTAAAGTTAAATAGTTAAAAAAAGTTGAATCTTATTCAATTATAAATGATGGTATCTAAAAATAATAGATAAGTTTACATAATACATACTTATCATTGATGTAAACTTTTATATACTAGCATTATTCTAGAAATATTTTTATTTAAAACCTCTATAGTTAGGAAAGATTAAACTTTATTGCTTTTAGATTATTAATATTTGAAATATGAATATAGAAACCGTTATTGAGCGAAAACTTGAGTATAAAAAAGTATGATTTTTTCTTAAAATAAGCCATATTCATAAAAATATAATTGACTTATGTTTATTTAAATTCAAAGTTATTTGTCTTAGTAAAGGAATTTACAAGTATATAAACGTGAATTCAATAACGATATGATTTTGGTGCTTTTTAATGTCTGTATATAACTACATAGATATATAGTTATTAACCTGTGTTTATTTATATGTGTAGAGAAAAAAACCACGTTATGTATAATAGTAGTAGTTATACACATATAACACTCATCATAATAAAATTTTGATCACACTATATAATGGGTGAGAAGAACATGATCTTATTGATCATATAGCAGTTATCCACGTACTTAAGAATCCTTAATAATAAAAATATATAAGATCTTTTAGATCTTATATTAAAAGTTCGTAAACCTTTAAATAACATCATACAAGTTCTTTTAAAGAAACATTAGGAATTAACAGATTGCTTTACAAAAACAAAAACCAATTTGATGTAATTGTAATAGGAGCTGGACATGCAGGAACAGAAGCAGCTTTAGCAACAGCCCGCACTCAACAACATACACTACTTATAACCCATAATATTGATACTATAGGTCAAATGTCTTGTAATCCAGCTATTGGTGGGATTGGAAAAGGTCATTTAGTAAAAGAAATTGATGCTATGGGTGGATTAATGGCTCAAGCAATTGATCATTCAGGTATTCAATTTAAGATCTTAAATCTTTCTAAAGGTCCAGCAGTTCGTGCTACAAGAGCTCAATCTGATCGGTTGCTTTATAAAAATTACATACGAGAAACTTTAGAGAATACAGAAAATTTAACTCTATTCCAAGAATCCGTAGATGATTTTATTATAAAAAATGATACTATCATTGGAGTAGTTACCCAAATAGGCTATAAATTTTATGCTAAATCAGTGATCTTAACTGTTGGTACTTTCCTTAACGGAAAAATACATATAGGAGAAAAAACTATACCTGGAGGAAGATCAGGCGAATCCCCATCAAGTAAATTAGCTATGCATCTTAGAGAATATCTTTTTAAGGTAAATAGGTTAAAAACAGGAACACCACCTAGAATTGATTCTAGAAGCGTGGATTTTTCAAGTTTAGAGATTCAGCATGGAGACTATCCTGTACCTGTATTTTCTTTTATAGGAAATCCAAAACAACATCCAAAACAAATACCTTGTTTTATTGCTCACACTAATGTGCATACTCATGATATAGTCAGAAAAAATCTCTCTAAAAGCCCAGTGTTTAATGGAAATATAACAGGAATTGGACCACGATACTGCCCATCGATTGAAGATAAGATCATACGTTTTAACAACAAAGAGTCCCACCAAATTTTTATTGAACCTGAAGGTTTAACTACTAATGAGTTATATCCAAATGGAATTTCTACTAGTTTGCCATTTGATGTACAAGTAGAATTAATTCAATCCATCGAAGGATTCAACAACGCTCATATTATTCGTCCAGGTTATGCAATTGAATATGATTTTTTTGATCCACGTGCTCTTAAAGGAACTTATGAGACAAAATTAATTAAAGGTTTGTTTTTTGCTGGCCAAATAAATGGTACAACTGGTTATGAAGAAGCTGCAGCTCAAGGTTTAATGGCTGGAATTAATGCAAGCTTATATAATCAAGATAAAGAGGGATGGATACCTCGTCGTGATGAAGCTTATTTAGGTGTTCTAATTGATGATCTATCTACTTTAGGTACAACAGAGCCTTATCGGATGTTTACATCACGTGCTGAATATCGTTTACTATTACGTGAAGATAATGCTGACATTCGTCTTACTGAAAAATCCTATAAATTAGGTCTTATTAATGAAATGCGTTGGGTTAAATTTAATAAAAAAATAAATGATATTGAGAATGAGAAACAACGCCTTAAAGGAATAATAATACAACCAAATGCTAATAATATTCGTGCTATCAATAAGCTGCTCACAAATCCTTTATCCAATACAATGAGCGGTGAAGATTTATTAAGACGTCCTGGAATGACCTATTCTAAATTAATGAAATTAGAACCTTTTTATCCTGGATTAAAAGATTCTGAAGTTACTCAAGAAATTGAAATTCAGATTAAATATAAAGGTTATATTGATCGCCAACAAAAAACAATTGAAAAGTCCATCCGTTATGAAAATACAATCTTGGATGAAAAACTAGATTATAAAAAAATCAAAGGTCTATCAAATGAAGTAATAGAAAAACTTAGTACTATAAGACCTAATACGTTAGGTGCTGCATCAAGAATTCCTGGAGTAACACCTGTGACAATTTCAATTTTGCTTATACATTTAAAAAAACAGTACTTAATTAAAAAATAACTAAGGATGTAAGCACAGAGTGAATTCTTTACGACTCAAACTTGATAATCTTTTAAGACAAGCTAACCTGATAGTAAATAAGTCACATAAACAACAACTTGTTTCTTATGCAGAATTGCTTAATAAGTGGAATAAAGTTTATAACTTAACCTCTATCAACAATCCTATACAAATACTTATTAAACATGTATTAGACAGCATCACTATAAATCCTTATCTTGAAGGAAATCTATTTATTGATGTAGGAACTGGCCCAGGTTTACCTGGTATTCCATTAGCTATTATTGCTACTGATAAGACTTTTTATTTATTAGATTCTTCAAAGAAACGTATCTGTTTTATTAAGCACGTTCTTTATGAACTGAATATTAAAAATGCAATACCTATCCATAGTAGGGTTGAAAACTATCAACCAGAAGAGAGATTTGATGCCGTTTTGAGCCGTGCATTTTCCTCAATAAAAAAAATGGTAAAGTGTTGTCGGCATTTACCTAAAATAAACTCTGGTGTATTTTTATCTATGAAAGGACAATTACCTGTAGATGAAATTAAACAACTTCCTGATTGGTGTTCTGTAATTGATATAAAAGTGTTAGAAGTTCCTGAGTTAGAAGGTAGACGTCATCTTGTAATCTTATTAGATCAAGGATAATTACGATAATTACGAGATATATCTGTGGGAAGAATTATAGCTATTACAAATCAGAAAGGTGGTGTTATAAAAACTACAACTTGTGTAAACATTAGCTGCCTCAATGATAGTAATTAAGCAAAAAGTATTATTGGTTCTTCTTGATCCTCAAGGTAATGCTACTATGGCAAGTGGAATAGATAAATATAAAATAAATGCAAGAGATTATGAACTTATAATTAAAAATCTTTCTTTCAAGAAAGTAGGATACAGACAGATATCAGGTTATTATGATCTCATTGCTGCTAATAGTGATATTACAGCTGCTGAAATAAAGTTAATGGAAGTTTTTTTTCGAGAAGATCGTCTTAAAAATACTCTTTCTTCAGTTCGAGATGTTTGTGATTTTATTTTTATTGCTTGTCCTCCCTCTTTAAATCTTCTTACTATTAATGCTTGTGAATTTAAAAATTGAAGGTTTCTTACGTACTATGTATGATCCAAGAAATAGAATCTCAAATGAAGTCTCGGAGCAGTTAAAAAAACATTTTGGTAATGAAGTTTATAGAACAGTCATTCCTTGTAATATTCATTCAGCTGAAGCAAATAAGTCATAGAAAATCAGCTATGTATTATGATAAGCATTCATCCTAGGTGCTTAAGGCATACTTGGTGTTAGCTGCTGAAATCCTGCGTCGTGAAGAACTAAATGAATCAATTTATTATAAGGAATCTAGTTGATATGTCTAAACCTAGTTTAGGAAAAGGATTAGACGCCTATTCTATTGGTTAATAGTGCTTCAGCTCGAGAAAAAGAATAAATATCATTCGAAATAGATAAACTAAAAGGTTAGTACATTTTTTATGAAAAATATAGGATTATAAGAAAAGTTGTTTTTTTACAGTATTTTGATTGCAATCAATTTATCTGATCGTATAATTTTAGACTTTGATATAGCTATTTAAAATTGAATATATCTTACACAGGTACTGCGTATGATTATTAATATATCTCCTTTAGCTACTAGACTTGGAAAAAATCTTGTTAAACGCATATTAGTGATTCAGGGAGCGGCTCTCCTTATTTTAAGTTCATCGATAATGATATTTTTTGGAATTGAATGGGGAAAGGCATCATTTATTGGTGGAGGAATATTTTTTCTTGCTAATATGATTTTTTCATTATGCGCCTTCTTGTTTAGTGGAGCGAATCATAAAGTGTTTGTTTTGATATCTTTTTACGCTGGAGAATTGATTAAATTAGTTGTTACGGCTATATTATTCTCGATTGTATTTATATATATGAAAGTAGAACTAATTCCTTTAGTATCAAGCTATTTATTTTTATTAACTATTAATTTTTTTACTCCAGTTTTATTTATTAAGTAAAATTAAGGGTGTGTTATGTCAGATTCCACAACATCCGAATATATTGAGCATCATTTAGAACATTTCTCTTTAGCTAAGATAGGCTTGGTCTCTGAAGAAACAAGTTTTTGGAATATTCATATAGATAGTTTGTTTTTTTCTTGGTTTACTGGCTTAATATTTTTAGGTTTGTTCTATAGTGTAGCTAAGAAAGTAAAATCTGGTTTTCCAGGAAAAGTACAATGTTTTATTGAAATGGTAGTTGAGTTTGTGGATAAAAATGTTAAAGATACGTTTTATTGTTCAAATCCAATAATAGCTCCTTTATCATTAACTATTTTTTGTTGGGTTATACTAATGAATGTTATGGATTTAGTTCCTATAGATTTTTTGCCTTATTTAGCTAAGAATTTATTAGGGATTGCTTATTTAAAAGCAGTTCCTTCAGCTGATCTTAATATCACGATGGCCATGGCTTTATCTATATTTTTTTTAGTTATATTTTATAGCATTAAAGTAAAAAAAATTTCTGGTTTTATAAAAGGGTTAGTTTTTCATCCATTTAATCACCCAATTATGATTCCACTAAATCTGCTAATTGAAATAGTATCTATGTTGGCTAAACCTTTATCTCTTGGTATGCGTTTATTTGGTAATATGTTTTCAGGTGAAGTGGTTTTTATTTTATGTGCTGCAATGTTACCATGGTACCTTCAATGGATAGGTTCAGTTCCTTGGGCCATTTTTCATATTCTTGTTATTTTAATTCAAGCGTTTGTGTTTATGATGTTAACTATTGTTTATATGTCAATGATCTATGAAGGAAATAAGCATTGATTCTATAACCTTTATTTGAGAAACTTGTTGCTAATTTGATTGGAGATTTTAGATGGAAACTGTATTAAGTTTTTCTGCAATTGCAGTGGCGATTATGGTTAGTTTTTGTGCTATTGGCACATCTATTGGTTTTGCTATCCTAGGTGGGAAATTTTTGGAAGGAGCTGCACGTCAACCGGAAATGGCTCCAATGTTACAAGTTAAGATGTTTATAATAGCGGGTCTATTAGATGCTATCCCTATGATAGGTATTGTTATTGCCTTGCTTTTTACATTTGCCAATCCGTTCGTTGTATATTTTTCTGGTTAAATCAACCTATTTTAAAAAATAGTTTTTTTTGGATTGAAATTTAATTGTCGATGAATAAAGGAGAACTGTTGTGAATCTAAATGCAACCTTATTAGGTCAAGCAATATCGTTTTCTCTATTTGTTTGGTTTTGCGTTAAGTATGTATGGCCGCCTATTATTCGGGCAATTGAAGAACGTCAAAAATATATTGCTTCCTCTTTATCAGAGGCTAAAGATGCTGCTAAGAATGTAGAATTAGCAAAATTAGATGCTTCAAAAAAAATTAAAAAAGCATCGATCTTAGCAAAAAAAATCATTACACAAGCAAATAAACGTAAAATTCAGATTATTCATAAAGCTCGTCAAGAAGCTTTAATTGAACATAATAAAATTCTTCTTCAAGCTAAAATTGAAATAGAAGCTGAACAACGTCGTCTTAACTTAAAACTACGTGAGCAATTGTCTGATTTATCAATATTAGCTGCTGAGAAAATTCTTCAGCGTACAATTGATAAGAACGATCATGATGATATTATATCTAGAATTTCATCTAAGCTTTAAGTATACAAAATAATGTCTGACTTAAATAAAAAAATAGAAAGAATTTATTCTAATGCAGTTTTTGAATTCGCTCTCGAAAATGATCAGGTAGAACATTGGAATCAAGTGCTTATTTTTTTTGTTAAACTTTTAGAACAAGAGCAAATTAAAAAAATATTAGATGCTCGCTTATTATCTCCTCATAGACTGGAGGATTTTTTTTTATCTTGTTATAAAAATCAGTTTAACAATTTTTCTCAGAATTTTATAAAAATGATTATTAAAAACTCACGCCTCATGAACCTTCCTGGCATTTTAAAAAATTTTCTTTATCTGAAAAATGAATATAAAAAACGTAAAGATGCTTATGTATTATCTGCGGTTAAACTTTCTAAAAAACAATGCAAGATTATTATAGATAAACTTGAAAAGCGCTTTGGTTATAAGGTTAATCTACATTGTGCTATAAATCAAAATTTGATTTGTGGCATTACAATTCGAGTTGGAGATACACTAATTGATGGCTCTGCAATGGGTTATTTAAATTGTCTAAGAAATTTATTGAAGACGAATTATTGATAAGGATTGGAATATGCAACTTAGTTCCACAGAAATTAGCGAATTAATCAAAAAACGCATTAAAGATTTTAATATTGTTATAGAAAATTGCAACCAAGGTACTATTGCGTCAGTAAGTGATGGTATTATTACCATATATGGTTTAGAAAATGTAATGCAAGGTGAAATGATTGAGTTGCTTTCTGGTCAACGTTATGCTTTAGCATTAAATCTTAATCGTGATTCAGTTGGAGCTGTAGTTATGGGGCCTCACTTTGATCTTAAGGAAGGAATGAAAGTGAAAGGAACTGGACGTATTTTTGAAGTTCCAGTTGGTCAAGAAATGCTTGGTAGAATTGTAAACACTTTAGGTCAACCAATTGATGGGAAAGGTCCAATTAAATCTAAAACTTTTTTGCCTGTCGAAGTAATTGCACCAGGTGTTATTGAACGTAAATCGGTAGATCAACCTCTTCAGACTGGCTATAAGTCTGTTGACTCTATGATTCCAATTGGTTTAGGACAGCGTGAATTAATAATTGGCGATCGTCAGACTGGTAAAACATCGATGGCAATTGATACAATTATTAATCAAAAAAAATCTGGTGTTTATTCTATCTATGTTGCTATAGGTCAAAAAAGTTCTACTGTAGCCAGTGTAGTGCATCAAATTGAAAAATACGGAGCGTTGGATAATACTATTATTGTTGTAGCAACAGCTTCTGAATCTGCTGCATTACAGTATCTAGCGCCATATTCTGGTTGTACAATGGGAGAGTATTTTCGTGATCGTGGTGAAGATGCTTTAATTGTATATGATGATTTATCTAAGCAAGCTGTTGCTTATCGTCAAGTCTCTTTATTACTGAAACGTCCACCTGGTCGTGAAGCCTTTCCTGGTGATATTTTTTATCTTCACTCAAGATTACTAGAACGCTCAGCTCGTGTTAGTTCAGAATATGTAGAAAGGCACACTAATGGTCAGGTGAAAGGGAAAACGGGTTCTTTAACCGCTCTTCCTATAATTGAAACACAAGCAGGTGATGTATCTGCATTTGTTCCAACTAATGTCATTTCAATTACTGATGGTCAAATTTTTCTTAAAACTGAATTATTTAATTCGGGTATTCGTCCTGCATTAGATCCTGGGATATCTGTTTCTCGTGTAGGTGGGGCAGCACAAAATAAAATAATTAAAAAGTTCTCATCTGGTATTCGTACAGCACTTGCTCAGTATCGTGAATTAGCAGCGTTTGCACAGTTTTCTTCTGATCTAGATTCAATAACTAAGGAGAAGTTAGAGCATGGTTTAAAAATTACAGAATTAATGAAGCAAAAACAGTATTCTCCTATGTCTGTTTTTGACCAAGCATTGCTTCTTTTTGTAGCAGAAAGTGTTTTTTTTAAAAAAATTGAAGCAAAAGATATTTTATCTTTTGAATCGTCTATATTATCTTATGCTCATTTAGAATATTCAAAATTTGTAGATAAGATAAATACAACTGATGAATATAACGAAGAAATTGAAATACAGTTTCAAAAGATATTAAGTTCTTTTCAAGACACTCAAATTTGGTAAACCAATAAGATAGTAATGTTAAGTGAGCAATAGGAGCTTTTTTTAGTTATGACTAATCCGAAAGAAATACATACTAAGATTAGTAGTGTTAAAAGCACTAAAAAAATAACAAAAGCGATGGAGATGGTAGCAGCTTCCAAGATGCGTCGTTCTCAGAAATTAATGGAAGCTTCTCGTCCTTATTCTGAAGAAATATCTAAAGTTATTAATCATATTACTCAATCTGATAGATTAGACTTGTACCATCCATACTTAGAAAAGCGAACAGCTAGATCTGTTGGTTATATTGTTATTTCTACAGATCGTGGTTTGTGTGGAGGATTAAATATTAATTTATTTAAACAGACTCTTATAGATATACAAAAAAAATCTAGAAAAGGTGCCAATATTCAGTTGTCTATAATTGGTTTAAAGGCTAGTTCCTTTTTTAAAAAACATATTGGGGCTAAGGTTATTGCCCAGTTATCAGGTCTTGGAAATAGACCAAGTCTTGAAAGTATAATCGGTTCGGTCGGTGTTATGCTGAAAAAGTATGATTCAGGTGAGTTAGATCAGTTATTTTTAGTATTTAATCGTTTTATAAATACGATGATTCAAAAACCTAAGATTAAACAATTATTACCTTTATCTGAGGATAAAGATAATAATAATGATATAAAAAAAAGTTATTCATGGGATTATATATATGAACCTAGCTCTAAATCCTTATTAGATGTATTGTTAATACGGTATCTAGAATTTCAGGTATATCAAGGTTTAGTTGAGAATTTAGCATGTGAGCAAGCAGCTAGAATGCTAGCTATGAAAAGTTCAACTGATAACGCCGACTGTTTAATTGATGATTTAGAACTTTTATATAATAAGGCTCGTCAAGCTGAAATTACTCAAGAGCTATCTGAAATAGTATCAGGTGCAGCTGCAGTTTAAATCTAAGAAGAAAATAGTTTAGAGGATTAATTTACGATGACTACAGGTAAGATTATACAAATCATCGGCTCAGTAGTCGACGTAGAATTTCCAGATAGTAATTCAGTACCAAATTTGTATAATGCATTACATGTTCTAGAACTTAAAGTTCATCTTGTTCTTGAAGTTCAACAGCAGCTTGGTGCTGGTATAGTTCGTACTATCGTTATGGGAAGTTCATTTGGTCTGCGTCGTGGTTTGATAGTTCAAGATACAGGTTCTCCAATTTTAGTACCAGTTGGTAACGCAACTTTAGGTCGTATTGTTAATGTCTTAGGAGAACCTATTGATAATCTTGGGGAAATTAACACTAAGGAACGTTATCCTATTCATCGTTTAGCACCAAAATTTGAAGATATTTCTAATGAAACAGTGATTTTAGAAACTGGTGTCAAGGTAATTGATTTAATTTGTCCTTTTATAAAGGGAGGGAAGATTGGTTTATTTGGGGGTGCCGGTGTTGGAAAAACTGTTAATATGATGGAACTCATAAATAATATAGCACTTCAACATTCAGGGTTATCTGTATTTGCTGGTGTTGGTGAGCGAACTCGTGAAGGAAATGATTTTTATTTTGAGATGCAGGAAGCTGGTGTTATAAATATTAAAAAGTTAGAAGAATCAAAGGTAGCTATGGTCTATGGTCAAATGAATGAACCAGCAGGAAATCGTTTACGAGTCGCATTAACTGGTTTAACTATGGCTGAACGGTTCCGTGATGAGGGTCATGATGTACTTTTATTTATTGATAACATTTATCGTTACACACTAGCAGGCACGGAAGTATCAGCATTGTTAGGTCGTATACCCTCTGCTGTAGGTTACCAGCCTACATTATCTGAAGAAATGGGAATTCTTCAAGAACGTATTACTTCAACTAATCAAGGTTCTATTACATCTGTGCAAGCAGTTTATGTACCAGCAGATGATTTAACTGATCCAGCTCCTTCAACAACGTTTGCACATTTAGATGCAACAATTGTATTGAATCGTAGCATTGCGGCTATGGGGCTTTATCCAGCAATAGATCCTTTAGATTCTACTTCTCGTCAATTAGATCCTTTAATTGTTGGGCAAGAGCATTATGATATAGCACGTTCTGTTCAGAAAACACTTCAGCGTTATAAAGAATTAAAAGATATAATTGCTATTTTAGGTATTGATGAATTATCAGATCAAGATAAATGTATTGTTTCTCGAGCTAGAAAAATCGAGCGTTTCTTAACTCAGTCTTATCATGTAGCTGAAGTGTTTTCTGGTAATCGAGGGGTTTATGTTCCTCTTAAAAAAACTTTATATGGTTTTAAAAGATTATTAGAAGGAGAATATGATGATATTCCAGAACAAGCGTTTATGTATTGTGGTTCGATTGAGGATGTTTTAGATAATGCTAAAAAATTATAAATTAAAACATTTTAAGGAAAAATTTTAGTGAAAACTTTTCATCTCGATGTAGTTAGTGCTGAAAGTAGAATTTTCTCAGGTTCTGTTAAAAATTTTTTAGTAACTGCTTGTATGGGAGACATAGGAGTTTTTTATGGTCATACAGCATTATTAACTAAACTATTGCCTGGAAGGCTTCGTATATTAAAAGCTAATTTTCAAGAAGAGTTTATATATGTTTCTGGTGGTGTACTTGAAATTCAACCTACTATTTCAACCTTATTAGCTGATACTGCTATTCGTGGTCAGGATTTAGATTTACAAAAAGTTGAGTCAGTTAAAAAAAAGGCTGAAAAGATGATGACAGGAAAAGGTGAAAGCGTAGATATTGAATTAGCTAGCAGTGAACTTGAGAAAGCAGTTGCTCAACTAAGAGTTCTTGAATTAAGTAAAAGATTTCGTTAATTGGAATCTGATTATTAAAAACAAAACATCTGAGAATATTTAGAAAAATCATTCTTTTAATACAGTTTTTCAGGTTATTAAATGAAATTCAGTGCTGTTATTCTTGCTGCGGGTAAAGGTAGCCGTATGCGTTCTAATATACCTAAAGTTTTGCATACTTTAGCTGGTAAGCCTATAGTTAGGTATCTTATTGATACGTGTAATAAATTAGGAGCGAAGAATATTTATTTAGTGTATGGACATTCTTCTGAACTAATAAAAAAAACATTATTTGATGAGCCTGTTTCTTGGGTATTACAAGCTGAACCTTTAGGTACAGGCCATGCTGTTAGTCAAGCATCAAAAAAGTTTTTGGGTAATGAAAAAATTTTAGTGCTATATGGCGATGTTCCTTTGATATCTGAAGAGACAATAAGAAAGTTATTAAATGCTTATCCAATGGGAGGAATAGCTTTATTAACTGTTTTTTTAGATAATCCTATGGGATATGGTCGGATCCTTCGAAGAGATTGTGATAATGCTGTAGTTAGAATTATTGAAGAAAAAGATGCTACAGAAAATCAAAAAATAATTAAAGAGATTAATACAGGAGTAATGGTTGCCTTAGGGGATGACTTGAAACGATGGATTTCTGATTTAAACAATAAAAATTCACAAAGTGAGTATTATCTTACTGATATTGTTTCAACTGCATACCATGAAGGATGTCAGGTGCACACAGTGCATCCTGTTGATAAAATTGAAGTAAAAGGTATTAATGATCTAGTTCAGCTTACCCAATTAGAGAGAGAATTTCAATTATCGCAAGCTTATAAATTGATTAACCAAGGTCTAATACTACTTGATCCTGATCGTTTTGATTTACGTGGTGTATTAATTTTTGGTATCAATTGTAAAATTGATATTAATGTTATAATTGAGGGTAATGTATCTCTAGGTAATAATGTAATTGTTGGTGCTGGTAGTATTATTAAGAATTGTATTATCGATGATAATACAATTATTAAACCATATAGTGTTATTGAAGGCTCCAGCATTGGAAAAAATTGTAAGCTTGGTCCTTTTGCTCGTTTACGTCCAACTTCGAAGTTGTTTGATAATGTCCATATAGGAAATTTTGTCGAGGTAAAAAATGTTACTATAGGTAAAGAAACAAAAGCTAACCATTTAACTTACCTTGGTGATGCTGAAATTGGTCAATTGAGCAATATTGGTGCTGGAGTCATAACATGTAATTATGATGGTGCAAACAAACATAAAACAATTCTTGGTAATGATGTTTTTGTAGGTTCTTCTTGTCAGTTAGTTGCCCCAATTCATATTGCAGATCATGCAACTATTGGCGCGGGTACTACAGTTACGAAAGATGTTGCTAAGGGAGAATTAGTGACTAGGAGATCTAAGAAGCGTACGATTTATAATTGGCAGCGTCCATCAAAACAATGAATAATGCTAGACAAAAATTCAGAATAAATACAAAGGTTTTTTGTTTTTTAAAATTTGTTTATAACAATTATTCCATAATCAGTAAATAAAATAATTTTATTGTAATTTATTAAATTTTTTAGCAAATAGAGATACTTTTTTCCAGTTAGTATATTCAACTGATTTGCTAGTGTTTGTTATACCACCAGTTAAAAACATAATTATTTTAATCATAATTCGATCAAACCATCTATATTTATGATAGCAAAGTTCCCCTGCAAAAACTCCTATTAGTTGAGGTTCCCAAGAAGATTTTTTAAGAAATTTTTTTATGTAAGTACTGCCTTCTGGGGTATCTTTTTTTTGTTTTTCTTTTCTAGCAGTTAAATTCACACAAAAAAAAGCTCCTTTAATTTTTTTTAGCTGTGTATAATTTTTTTCTAAAAAATCATACAGCTCTTTACTTAAGTGACCATAATGAATAGAAGCACCAATGAGGATTTTTTTATATTTTAATAAATCTATTTCTTTCAATTTATGTATATTTTCTATTTGACACTCTGAGCATTTTAGTTCTTTATGAATATGTTGTATAATTTTTTTCGTATGTCCTTCTCTTGTTGAATAAAGCAAAAGTACTTTCATCCTATTATTCCTATAATAATACAAATAAAATAAAACAATCATTATAAGATTATAAATAATATATTGGTAAATAGAGCATTTTTACAACATCTATTCCTTATTTTATGCCTTTTTTTATTAGATATCTATATGGCAATTTGTTAGTTTTTATAATGAGGAGTTTATGATCCATAAACCGACAAAGATTTGGAATGTCACGTCTTGTTGAAGGATCATCTGATTTTATCAGAAGAAAATCACCATCTTTCATAATTCTTATCGTTTTCCTGATTATCATAATTGGTTCTGGACAGCGCAGTCCTTCTATTGAGAGAGTGTGAGTTTTATGTTTTGAAGGAAATTTCATAGTTACTTAGAATGTCCAATAAAGTTTTTTTCCCTGATATGAATAGTAGTAACGCATTTTTATTTTTTTTATCATATATTGAATATATGATTTTTTTATGCTTAATGATATTTTAATCAACTATTTTATTTCTGTAAAATGAAAAAATGAATTTTTGTACATTTTACATTAGTTTTTTTATCTAAATAATTTTTTATATCCGCTGATTTTAATAGTTAACTATTAGTAGATATTTATTATAAATAATTTCATTTATCCATCTGACAATTAAAAGGGTTTTTATGTATCAAAATTTAATAAAAAGAGAATTAATCGAATCAGTTAACTTATTGAATGCATTTATTAAAAATGAAGAAAATATGATTCGTATGGAAATGATAGCTAAATTAATTGCCACTTCATTTAAACAAAATGGCAAAGTTTTATCTTGTGGTAATGGTGGTTCACATTGTGATGCTATGCATTTTGCAGAAGAATTAACAGGTCGTTATCGTGAAAATCGTATTGGGTACCCAGGTATTGCTATTTCAGATCCTAGTTACTTATCTTGTGTTAGTAATGATTTTGGTTATGAATTTGTTTTTTCTAGGTATATAGAGGCTATAGGTTTAAAAGGTGATGTATTATTCACTTTATCGACATCTGGTAATTCTGAAAATATTCTAAAAGCGATTAATAGTGCTAAAAAAAAAGAAATGAAAACTATTTCATTAACAGGTAAAGATGGTGGTAAAATCTCTGGTTTATCAGATATTGAAATTTGCATTCCACATTTTAGATATGCAGACCGCATTCAAGAAATGCATATAAAGATTATCCATATTATCATTCAAATGATTGAAAAAGAAATGTCTTAATTTATCTTATAGATATTAAAGATATTGATAATAAACATATTGCTTATTAGCCTATACAGCACAGTACTTTTCATTATCATATCGGCTTTGATTATTTTTTAGAAAAAAACTAGATCTTCTTTATATGAGTAGTACAATGGAGAATTGGAGAGTCAATAATTTTAGAAGATATGTATTATGTTAAATTTTATTTCTATTAGTGAAACTGCACAAATATATTTTGTTAGTTTGCTAAATAAAAAAGAAAAAAATACAAATATACGTTTATTTGTTGTTGATCCTGGAACTGAAAAGGCTGAGTGCGGAGTATCTTATTGTCCAAGAGAATCAGTAGAATCTACTGATACTGAATTTAAATTTAATGGATTTTCTGCTTATGTAGATGAATTAAGCCTTCCTTTCCTGAAACATGCTGAAATTGATTGTATTACTGACAAAATCAGTTCTCAATTAACACTGAAAGCCCCAAATGCAAAAAAAAATAAAATATCGAAAGATGCCACACTATTGGAACGTGTTAATTATGTAATACAAACTCAACTAAATCCTCATCTTTCAGATCATGGTGGCCATATTAAATTGGTAGAAATTACTGAAGATGGAATTGCAGTTATTGAATTTGGAGGCGGTTGTAACGGTTGTTCCATGGTCAATATTACTCTAAAAGAAAATATTGAAAAAGAACTACTGCAGAAATTTTCAACTGAATTAACTGCCGTTCATGATATTACTAATCATAATCCAAATGATCTTTCTTATTACTAATAGTTATAAGTTCTATTTTTCTACATTTGTAAGTGAAAGAGTAGTTGTCATGTATTTCTTTTAAATATGGAGAGTACAATCAGTGAAAAAAAAAAGCTTACCTGAAATTTTAGAAAAAAAAATTATCTCACAGTCAAAGTTATTTTCTATTGAATCAATAAAACTTGTGTTCGGGAATGGAGAGAAACGTACTTATGAACGTATGAAACCACGAACTGTTGACGCAGTGATGATTGTTCCTATAATGAATGGAAATTTTCTGCTAGTTCAAGAATATGCAGTAGGAACAGAACGTTATGAATTATCTTTCCCTAAAGGTCTTGTAGATTTAGGAGAATCTCAAGAAGAAGCAGCAATAAGAGAACTAAAAGAAGAAATTGGTTTTGGTTCTAATTGTCTTATTTTTTTAAAAGAAGTTGTTTTAGCACCTTCTTATTTTTCTGGTCGTATGATTATTTTTATTGGAAAAGATTTATATCCAGAACGATTGAAGGGTGATGAACCAGAACCATTAGAAGTAATACCTTGGTCTATTAGGAGAAGTGAAGAGTTAATTACTCATATAAATTTTTGTGAGTCTAGAAGCTTAGCTGCATTATTGCTTTCATTAAGGTATTTAGAAAAAAATGCAATATGTTAATTTTAAATAGATTATTAATAGTGTTATTTCCCCTAGTTAGATTATCAATAGTTTATCTTTTAACAAATCACTCATTAATAAATTTCCTTGATAACTGAGTTGATAATGATTTTTATTGTTTTTAGGAAGCCATTGCAAGTATTTTTTTAGTTCTTTAGGAAATTTATTTTTTGGTTCAAATAAAATATTAACTATATATTTTTCTTTATTTAGATGAGCAGAGAATTCACTTGTTACTTGATTGCTTTTCTGATGACCTGAAATTGAAATTATATTATCTTGGCAATTCAAAATTATTATCATTTTTTCTAGATCTAAATCTCCGAAAGGAGATGTTATTGTAGCTAAATTCCAGATTAATTGTCCTTTAGCTTGTTGACAATATGGTGGAAGATAGTAAATTTCGTCTATCGATAAATCAAAATTTCCATTTATTTTAAATAATCTTGGTAGTTTTAATTGTTTAGTCAATTGGTTAGAAGAAAAATGTGCCGATATTTTTGTAATATATGGTCCAAATAATCCATAACCAAGATATCCTTCTCCATATATATTACTTTTGCTATTATTTTTTTTGCCAAAACGTATTAATATTTCCATTTTTGCTAAAAACAATTTTCTTATTTGAAAATTCCAATCAACAGATTCTAAGTTTTGATTTCTCCAAGAAAGTTTTTCTGCACTTCCCTTCCATATAGTACCTTTTAGTCCATCAACTTTTATAGGGATAAAGTTTTGAATAAACTCTATGGCAGTATTAGCAGGAATGTGAACAATTATACTTGTTAATGCAATTAAGATAAATAACATAGAAACTAAAATAAATTGTTTCATATTTACCTTCCTCTCTGAAATTCTAAATTACTAACTTCAATTACACCAGATTGAATGGAACGATTAATATTGAGATACTCAACTTTTATTCCTTGTTTTTGTCTTAAATAAGTTATCCAATCGATAAATTTATTGAACTCAACAGGTTGAATCCATACTTTTATGCTATTATTATCCGGTGTAACTCGAATTAATTTAATCTGATAATGATTAGATGAAATAGTAATTGCATTATTAAGAGAATCTTCTACATCTATAAGTCCATGATCAGAACGTAGTTGACTCAGTGTATTTGCTTTTTCTGTTATCCAAGATAATAATTCTTTTTCAGAATTAACGCGTATCTTGGTTTTTTCAAGTTTCTCATTTAATAGGTACCATATACTAAAATATGACAGAGTAGAAATTATTAGTGCTAAACATACAATAATAGACGGTTGTTTATAGTAAAAAATATATTTGTTGTTGCATGCTTTAAGTATTTTAAATAAATTGCTTAGCATAATTTAGTGGGCCAAATTCAATAATTTATTTTTTAAGTAAAAAAAGACCATTAACTATATCATTGGTAGAACGTTCAAGTTGACCTTGTTCTACATTAAACTGATTAGATAGTTCAATTCTTAGTTTTTCTAAACTTTGAAAATCTTTGCTATTTACCTTAATACGCATTTCTTGACGATTCGCATCAAATTTGATGTTTTGTAGCCATATCTTATCTTTTTCTTGTAAAGATTTTGTTAAGTCAGCTATCCATTCAAGGATATTTATGTTTTTATTCTTGTCTATAGAAAAAAAATTAATTTCATTTTGAATTTGGTCTCGGAAATATTTTTCATCAGAAATTTTATCTTTATTTGGTAAAGATAGAAAAAAAATTCTCTCACTTTCTGCTCGGTAAGATTCAGCTTGTGTATTTAATTTTAAAATTTGTAGAATATGATTAGTTAGTAACATTGCTATAAATAATATTATTACTGCAAATACTTTATACCAAACTTTCCAATTAGAGAAAAATGATAAAGGAGGTTTAAATACCCCTGTGAGTAAATTGCATTCTGTTTGAAAGGCTCCTTGACTGAGTAACTCCATGGTTGATATAGTTTTTTTAGATGTTTCCCATATTTGATTTTTATTAAATGTTAATTCAGGTAATTCAGTATAGCTTTTAAGAGATATATAATTATCTCCTTGTTTTACCCAATTTGAGTTAACTAATTCTTGTAGCCAGTCTGAGTAAATGCTTATTCCTAAATATTGTCCTTTTTTAATAATCCATTCTTCACCAGATAATTTAATTGCAGTTAAACCATCATTTTCTGGTAATGCAAGAACATCAGGCAGCACTTTGGTTATTTTTATGCCAAGTTTTTTAAATTCAAAAAGCAGATTATGTAACAATTTTTTATCAATAGCACAAACAAATCCTCCATGATGATTTTGTCTGAGTATAGAAAAATGTAATTCTTCAATATCTTGGGCAAGATTATCCTCTAATAAGTAGCTCATTATTTCTTTTAATGGGCGTGATGTAGAAATAGGGAGTGTTACATAAGATAAAAAAACATTGCTGCTTGGAACAAGAAGACATACTTCTCTTTTTTTTGAATATTTGGTCAGTTCTATAAAATTTTCCCAACCATTAAACTCACCACTGATAATGTTTTTAGAATTAGTTAAGGAATATATTGACCATAAAATAGGAGAAGATTTATTTCTATTAAGAAGAACGATGAGAAACTCGTTCACTTATATATACCTCCAAATCTACGACGTACAACCTTTGTAGTTGTTCTATTATAATTAGATAGTAAGCTCCTAAGTCTTAATTGAGTTTTTCCTATTACTATCTCACTATCTAATTCAAAGTATGCGCTATCAACACCTAAATATTGTTGGGCTTGGTTGAGAATTGATTTATGAATAGAAGCAATTTTAGGTTCTGATATAAACTGTTTTACTGAAGACCAACCATGAAATGGACGTTGTTCAATAAGAGATAGTGAATCAACCTCACTGAGATGTGATAAAAAAAGAGCGCTTAGTAATTTTGCCTGTTTTGTGATTATAGTATTAACATTAATATGTAATTCATTAGTTGGTAAAGCACAAATAAAAGGGGAAATTATTTTCATAGTTTTTGAGGAAACTTGATGTACTGAACGGAGTTCAGTAGTATCACTTATAAGATTTTTTGGTGCTAAATATGGAGGAAATTTATTTTCATAGTAAATATCTTTTACTTCGGTTAAACTATTAACATCGTTATTTTTTTCTATAAATTTCCAAGTAGAATCAGCAATAGTTTCAGCTTGGTAGTCATTAATATCAAGAATTTTTAGTAATGTTTGAAATACTTCAACTAAGTATGGTCTGTCTTTTATTTTTTTATTTTCTCTTTTAAAAGAAAGAGCATTGATATTAAAACAAGCTTGTTTATCGGATATCTTCCCTTTTATGTATCCATTTTCTAAAGGATAGATTTGCTCATTAATAGCCCACATTTGAGATAAGTTAATATTTTGATTGTTTTGAAAACTTTTTTTGATTATTATTTTAGCTAAATTTTCAGCTGAGATGCTATACCAGTAAGCTTGTTCATAGTCTGTTTGTTGACTTAAACGTTGAAATTGTATAAATAAGCGTTCGGACATAGAAGCTGAAATCGATACTATAACAACAAGTGATAGTAAAACAATAATCAATGCGATACCTTTCTGTTTTACTGTTATTGTTTTAGCCATTTTAGTTATATTGATTCTTTATTAAAATTACTATCAACAGTTAGGTAAATTTTTTCAATTCTTCCATAATCTATTAATTTAAATATAATTAATATAGCTTTTGGTAAAGATGTTAATGATTCCCATTTTGTTTGCCATGTTTTTCCATCATATAACTTTATATCAAATAAAAGCACTCCAGTGAGAATTGGAGTTATTTCGCCAGAAATTCCTTCTGGTGTATCAGGATATTGCCACCATATTCTTTCTAATATATTATTTTGGAAACGATATTTTACTTTAGTAATTTCTCCTCGTGGAAACTTTTGTTCAGGATTGTGCCAACCTAATCTAGTAAATAATAAGCTCTTCTTATTATAGTCTAATAAAAGTGGACTGTTTGTCTGTTTTCCATTAGTTCGAAATTGGCGAAGTGCAATTTGTCGAAAATCGTTATCCATAATAATTAGTGCTCTTTGAAGTTCTTTTAGTCGATTACTACGTTTTAAAAAGAGTATATTACTATCTTGTACTTGGTTCACTATTTGATAAATACTAATGCTAAGAACACCGAAAATAGCTAGTGATAGTGCCACTTCAAGCAGTGTAAACCCTTGATTATATTTGATCTTGAAAATTTTGATTGGCAACATAGCTTCTCATTGTGAGTATAGTAGAAGAAAAGTTGTTTTTTGATACGCTAACTTCAAAAGCTTGAAGTAAATTATTACTTGTTTGAATAGGTTCAATTTTCCAATGCCAAATTTGTCCTGCTATTGTTTCTATTCCTTGAACTTTGATTAGAGATGTTGGATGAAGCATTACTTGAGCTATCTTATTATTAATAATAATAACAGCAAAGGTTTTTTCTTCTAAATAATTCATAGTATTAATATGATGATTAACAAGCTGAAGAACTGCAATTGATGTGCTTGAAAAAATAGTCAATGCAATAAGTACTTCAATGAATGTCATTCCACGATAGTTAGTCATATTCAGAGTTTTTTAATTCAAGTAATAATATCTGACCATTTTTTTTAATTATAATACTCCACCTTTCTTGTTTTTTATGTTTAGATGAAATTAAAATAGATGAGGGTGTAACTTCTCCATTTGAATAGAATACTATTTGTGGAGATTGATTGTGTTGACTTTTACTAGCAAATAAAAGATTTCTATCAGATAAAGTTTTTGTAGAAAAAAAATGTTTTTCGTTATTTCCCCTAGTATTATTATTTATAGTTAGTCTTATTCTAATTTTATTTTTGTTAAGTTTTGTTTTAGATTGGATTTTATGAAATTTAATTGGTTGCCATACTTGTTGATTTAAGAACATTAATGCATAACTTAATTCTTTCTTGTCAAAAAATACACCAAAATTTTTTCCAGTAAGAATAGCTTGTTCATTTAAAAAAAGAATTTCGTTAAATAGTTTTGTAGTATATTTTTTAACTAAATTTTGATTGCTATCTTTATAAAAAGTATTTACTACAGTTATAGCGCTTATAGATAATAACACTAAAACAATTAATATTTCAAATAAAGTAAAACCACGAGATAGTTTCATATTATAGATTAATTCAGTATTTTCAGAATATGAATACCATAAAAAAGCTTTAAAGTTACTTTATTCTTATAGAAAGTCTTGTATATTCCAGTTTCCAATGTCAGCTAACACTCCTTCACCTCCTTCTTCACCATCGGCACCAAAAGTAAAGATTTTTATTCTATTGTTTTCATTTTCTAAGTTTATATACTGATAATTATTTCCCCATGGATCCTTTGGCAAACGTTTAATATACCCTATATCACGGTATGTTTTTGACCTTTTCTTTTTAGTGTCAGCAAGCAATATTTCTAGTCCCTGTTGAGTAGTTGGATAAACACTGTGATCTAGTTTATACATTTCTAATGCGTTTTCTAAAGCAACAATATCAGTAATTGCTTTTTGTTGATCTGCTTTTTCTTTATGAATTAATAAATTAGGCACAACAAAACTTGCTAATATCCCTATGATAACTACTACTATCATCACTTCAAGTAAAGTAAAACCAGTTTCTTTTTTCATCATTTTCTCCAAAATACACTTGCTTTTATATGATATAAAATATTTATTGATTCAGTAAATTATTTATTTCCAGCATTGGCATTAATGTTGCCATGACGATAAATAATATTAGGATTGAGATTAATATTATTACTGTAGGGGTAAAGATTCCTAAGGCAATGTTAATCATAGAGATAAAATCAGCATCTTGAGTATTGGCAGAACGTACTAACATCTTCGCTAATTCACCGCTGAGTTCACCACTAGCAATCATATGGAGCATTATCGGTGAAAATAGCTTAGTTTGTGATAATGCTTGATATAAGCTAGTACCCTCTTTTACTTTATCTGCTGCTAGCAAAATCTTCTTCTTTAAGTATTGATTTGATATAACATCAATAGCTAAAGACATACTTTGTATAATTGGTAATGAGCTAGATGTGCAAATAGCCAATGTATGGGAAAATTTAGAAGTATTTAAACCTCTAGAAATTTTACCAATTATTGGAAGAAAAAGTATTTTTTTATCCCAAATTAATCGAAATTTAGTTTTTGTTAGTAAATATTGTATAGCACAAAAAAATATCATTAAAAAATATAAGAAATAAATTCCCCATTCTTGTATAAATTGGCTTAATTCTAATAATATATAAGTAGATGTTGGTAGTTTTTGATCTAATTGTATTATTGGTTCAGTAATTTTTGGAACTATTTTTGTTAGAAGAAAAAAAAATATACCTGATGAAAAAACTATTAGTATTGCTGGGTAAATCATAGCTTGTTGAAATTCAAATTGTATTTTTTTTCGTTTCTCCTGATAATTTGCTAGTTGTTCTAGTACAAAGGCAAGATTTCCAGATTTTTCACCCGCTGATACCATAGAGCAGAAAAGATTATTGAATATATGAGGATAATCCAACAGACTATCCGATAATGTATAACCTTCACTCACTTTTGATTGAATTGAAGACAACATTGAAGAAATATGAGGTTTATTAGCTTGTTCTGATAGTGTTCCAATAGATTCTGCTAATGGTATGCCAGAGCGAACTAGGATGGATAGTTGATAAGTAATTAAAGCTAAGTTTTTTGTACTTATTCCCTTTTTAAAGTATAATACTTTTTTTCTATACTTGCTGCGATTTTTTTCTCTTCTACTAAAAGTTTGAATTAGATAAATAGGAATTAAGCCCTGTTCACGAAGACATGAACGGGCTTGTTTAGCATGGTTTGCTTCTAGCCTTCCTTTATGAAGATAACCTTTATGATCTACTGCTTCATATTTAAACGAATACATTATATTTTCTTAGTTACTCTCATAAGTTCTTCAAGTGATGTAATCCCTTTTTTTACTTTTTCTAAACCATCGTTTTGTATGTTTGGAGTATTTAAACGGATCGCTTTTTCAATTTCTTGCTCGCTGGATTGTTTATAGATTAATTCTCGTACATATTTATCTACTAACAGTAATTCATGGATTCCTGTTCTTCCTTTAAAACCTTTGAAATTGCATTTTTTACAACCATGTGATCTATAAAGAGTCAATTGTTTTTGATTAGGAAATGAAAATATTTTTTTTTGTTCTATATTAGCTACATAAGGTATTTTACAATCGAAACAAAGCGTACGAACTAAACGCTGTGATAATATACCAAGCAGAGAAGATGAAAGTAAAAATGTTTCTATTCCCATATCGCGCAATCTGGTAATTGCACCAATTGCGTTGTTTGTATGTAAAGTTGATATAACTAAATGGCCTGTCAAAGAAGCTTGTACTCCAATTTGAGCTGTTTCTAGATCACGTATTTCACCTACCATCACTACATCTGGATCTTGACGTAAAATTGCTCTTAAACCTCTAGCAAAGGTCATTTCTACTTTCGAGTTTACTTGGGTTTGCCCAATCCCATCAATATCAAATTCAATTGGATCTTCAATAGTTAAAATATTTCTTTCTTTGTTGTTAAGTTCTTGCAACCCAGCATATAGAGTGGTCGATTTCCCAGATCCAGTTGTACCGGTAACTAAAATAATTCCATGTGGTTGTTTAAGAAGATAGCGAAATTTTTCCTGGTTTTTAAATGTCATTCCTAAGTTATTTATATTTAATTGAATGGATTTTGTATCAAGCAAACGCATAACTACACGTTCACCATGAGATGATGGCAGAGTAGAAACTCTAACATCAACAGAACGACCACCAATTTTTAATGAAACTCGTCCATCTTGAGGTAAACGTTTTTCTGCAATATCTAACTTGGCCATTACTTTAACTCGTGAGACTAATAATGGTGATAATTTTCTATTTGGTGTTAATACATTTCGTAGCACTCCATCGATACGAAAACGAATAGATAGCGATTTTTCAAATGTTTCAATATGAATATCTGAAGCGCCTTCTTTAATTGCTTCAGAAAATATTGCATTAATTAATTTTATAATTGGTGCATGATCATTTGATTCTAATAAGTCTTCATGTTCTGGTAAGGTATTTATTAAAGAAAAAAAGTCATTTTTATCTAAGCTAATATCCTCCATTAAACGCCGTGCTTCAAAAGCATTTTTTTGATAAATTTGCATTAGTTTAGTATCAAATTCTTTCTGGTTAAGTTTATGTAATGTAAATCTAACTTGAATGACACGGTGTACTTCAACTAATTTTTCTATAGTTAGTGGTTCAACATAATATAGAACTTTCTCATTTTGTTGGTTATATGAAAATACTAATTTAAAACGGTTGGCAAAACTAAATGGAAGTTTTTGAATAGTAGAAATATTTTTTAAATGACTGCTCATTGGATATCTTTAATTGCATCAAGAAGAATTTGGATTTCATCTGGATAGAAAATTTTATTAGAATATTTTGGTATAACTGGAACATTTATATGATCCATCAATGTTAAACCTTCATTTAATTTATAAAGTTGCTTAGCACGAATAAAATTATATTTACGCTGGGTAATACCATCGGCTGTTATTTCATCACGCATAATAGTTGGTTTAATAAATACCATAAGATTTTTCTTTTCAACCTGAGTTGCTGTTGATCTAAACAGGTACCCTAATAGAGGTATTTTAGATAGAAATGGTACGTTAGAGTGGTTTTCTAGTGCTCGTTCATCAATTAATCCCCCTAGTACAATCATTTGACCGTCTTCTACCATCACAGATGTATTCAGTTGTCGTTTTGAAAAACGTACATCAATTGCACCATTAGCTCCTAATAAATTGGATACTTCTTGTTCTATATTAAGTTGGATAGAGTTGCCTTCATTAATTTGTGGAATTACTTTTAGTTTTATACCTACTTCTTTTCGGACAACAGTTTGAAATGGATTAGTATTATTTGATCCAATTGTAGTTCCTGTAAGTACTGGAACTTCTTCTCCAACAATAAATGAGGCTACTCCATTATCCATTACAGTAATACTGGGTGAAGATAGAATATTAGAATCTGCACTAGAAGCTATAGCTCGAATTAATGCAGTCCAATCATTTGTTTTCAGACTCATTATAGCTCCAGTTACACCTGAAAAAGTTTTTATAAGTTCGGAATAATCTCCTTGTTTCGTTGACTTTTTTGTTTCCCAAGTTTTATTAGTATTATTCCAATAGCTTTCTGATGTACTTTGATCTTTAGATTTTTCTAGGGCTAACAGTAGCTGACTTATTGGTAATCCAAGGTTATTATGCTGTATAATTGTTCCGTTTTTTAAGGAACCCAGTTGTAGACCAAGATTAATACCATTACCCTCTGAAACTTCAACTATTAAAGCTTCAATTAACACTTGTGCTCGACGAATATCTAGCTGTGCAATAATATTTCGGATCGTTTTCATAATATCTGGAGGTGCTGTTATCACTAATGAATTTGTTTCAGGATGAGCGGTGATAATCGTTTCAGAAAAGTTAAAATCTTTAGATTTTTCTTTAATTTTACCAGATTTTACTTGATTAGATAAACCTTCTAAAACACTAATTAAATTTTCTGCTTGAGCATATTTCAGATAAATAACTTGATTATTATCTTTTGAAGCCATTTCTTTATCAAGCTGATATACGAGTTTTTTAAGTTGGATACGAAGTTTAGGATCTCCTGAAATTAGAATAGAATTAGTGCGATCATCAGCCACTAGATTAGGCTGTAAAAATATGGGGGTGTTGGTAGTTTTATTTAATGCTTTAATAATTCGTACCATTTCTGCTGAAGAGGCATTATTTAATTCTATTACTTCAATTTCTTTATTACCTGCTTGATCAACTTTGATGATAATATCTGCTAATCGGTTAACTACTGCAGCTCGACCAGTAAGTAAAATAATATTTGCAGGATCGTAATGAACTACATTACCTGAACCTGAATTATCATTTAATTGTCTAAGAAGTGGAGATAATTCACGTACCGAAACATTATGGACAGTTACAACTCGAGTAATAACATTATCTCCACTGATGCTATCATTATTCACAACAGGAATAGCTGCTGTTTTAGCATCTTTAGATTTTACTATTTTTAAAATGTTATTATCCATTTCAATGACAGCAAATCCATAAACTTCTAGTACATTTAAAAAAAAACTGTAGTATTGAATATCTGTTAACTTATCATAGCTACGTATATCTATTTTCCCTCTAACAGAAGGGTCTATGATGACTGTTTTTTTAAGATTACGACTAACTATATTAATGAATTCTTGAATATCTGTTCCTTTAAAGTTGACACTAAAATTGTTAGCTAGCAATGGAGTTACCAGTAACAAACTTCCTAGATAGAAAACAAGGTTTTGTTTAAAGCTGTTCACTTTTAAAAACACTCCTCAATAAAATCATTTGTAGATTCACTTTATAGTTTTATGTACACATTATGTATCTTACTATTTCTTTCAATTGTTAGATAAAATTCATCTAATTGAGATATAGTTTTTATCAGCATTCCATTAGATACAAGTTTTGTTAAGTATTGTCCATTTAGCTTTATAGCTATATCGTTATGTTGTAGTCCATAAAAGTCTAATAAACCTTTTTTTTCCCCTGGTATCATTCTATATCCAATTATGTTTCCATTACGATTTACTGGAAATATACGAATGTATTGAAAAAATTTTTTATTATCTTGCAGAATAAGATCACGAATACGATAAAAGTTATCATTATTAATAACGTTATTTTTCTTTAGTTTTTGATGAACTTGATTTTTATTGATTGTTAATATTTCTTTATACCCTATATTGTCAATAATAACTTGATCGAGTAATATTACCTTAATTGTAGCTTGAGTTTCTTTAATTTTTTCATTTATACCATATGTTGTTTGTGAACCTTTATTAGAAATAACTGCTAAATTTTTATCAGGTATACTGCTAGTAATGACTCCAACTAGTTTTAAAGTTGGATATTTTTCTTTAGTATTAGAAAACATAGAGTCTTCTTGTTTTGGCGTATTCTGATTTTTATAAACTCCAAAGAGATTACTTTTTTTTAATTTAATAATATTAATGCTACTTTTTTTTGTTTTTGGAGGACTCTCTTTGATTTCAGGAGACCATTCTGGAATATTTTTTGAATTTTCCTGTATTAACCAGAAAATTTTTCCAAGTAACCAAGCAGAAAGTATTAAAAAAAATAAAATTAAAGCAATACTTAATTTTTTTTGTGCTTTTAAACTTTTCAAATAAATATTTGAAAGTTTATTTAAATTTAGCTGCTTTTTCTTCACTGAAAAATTCCGAATTAAGGGTTATTTTTTTACCTTAGCTTACTTAAGAAGTATCTAGTTATATAATCATGATTAATATCACATAATTTATAAAATCTTATGTTTTTTAGTTCATATCTATCTAATTTGAAAAGAAATATGATAAGTATCATGTTAATTGATTAATAATTTTGGTGATTTTTCAGGATTTTTATCTAATGAATTCAGACTTAAATATAGTTAGGCTTGATAAATGGTTATGGTCTGCACGCTTTTATAAAACACGTTCCATAGCACGAAATATGGTAAATGGTGGTAAAGTTCAATATAATGGTAAAAGGACGAAACCTAGTAAACTTGTCAAAGTTGGTGATAAGATCACATTAAAACAAGGATATGAGAAAAAAACAATAGTTATATTAGCATTATCAAATCAGCGTAGAGGAGCAACTGAATCAAAAACTCTTTATTCTGAAACTAGAAAAAGTTTAGAAACAAGAGAATCTATTGCTTTTCAAAGAAAACTTTGTAAATTTGATAAGGGATTTAGACCAGATAAGAAGCAGAGACGTGATGCGATTAAATTAAAAAAAATAAATCTAGCATAATAATAATAAACAGATTAAGTCACTAAGAAATTAGTAATAAATAGTTTTCGTAAGCTGTGCTAGATTGGTAATTGGGTTTTTGCTTAATTTCATTAAATTAAATTTCTAATATACACTGAATTATCCTGTTTCACTATGTAGTGATGCTAATTATTTATTTGCTAAATAAATATTTTTAAAGCAATAATTGGTAGCCTCAATATAGCCTTCTACATTACCGCAATCAAATCTTTCCCCTTTAAATTGATATGCTAAGACACAGCCTGACTGTGCTTGATATAGAAGTGCATCAGTAATTTGAATTTCCCCTCCTTTCCCTGGTTTCGTTTTATTTATAATTGAAAAAATATCTGGAGTAAGAATATACCTACCAATAATAGCTAAGTTGCTTGATTCAGTAGATTTTTCTGGTTTTTCTAGCATACTATCCACTTGATAAAGACGGTTTTTGATATTTTTTCCAGAAATAATTCCATATTTATGAATTTCATTTTTAGGGACTTCTCGTACGGCAATAATTGAACAATGAAATTGTTTGTAAAGTTCAACCATTTGCGATAGAATCCCTTTTTCCTTGTTAATGCATAAATCATCAGCTAATAGAACAGCGAAAGGTTCATTACCAATGAGTGCTTGACCAGTCAAAATAGCATGACCTAATCCCTTGATTTCATGTTGCCGTATATAAGTAAAATTTGCCTCATTAATAATTTTTCGAATGTTAATAAGAAGTTCTTCTTTATTTGTTCCGTTAATTTGATGTTCTAATTCATAATTTTTGTCAAAGTGGTCCATAATAGAGTGCTTGCCACGCCCCATAACTATACACATACCATTCATTCCAGCTTGAATAGCTTCTTCAACTCCATATTCAATTAATGGTTTATTCACTACAGGCATCATTTCTTTCGGCATTGACTTAGTAGCAGGAAGAAAACGTGTTCCGTATCCAGCAACAGGGAATAGACATTTTTTAATCATATAAAATAACCAATTCAATCATAGTAATACTACATTTTATTAAACATTAAATAGGAAGTAGAAATAGTCATACCAAATATTGTAGCAATAGAAAAGTAAAATAGAATAGATAAACAGTAGTGTTTTAAAATTTAATTGAATAAAAACTTATAAAACACAGGTTCTATTTCGAAAAAACAGCATATATTTAAGTCTAGTTATATTTTTATATCAATGAAAACTGAAGAAGTAATATATATGCTGAAGAGTATAGATAATTGTATAAGCATGATATATGTATTATAAATCTAGTTGCAAATCGAGTGGTATTTTGCTCTTTTTTCCAGTCACTTCTCGGGTTAACTTAGGTACTAAGTAACCAGATACTTTCTCCATTAGTGCTGTTATAATTTTTTTTGCCTTTTTATCAGATACAAAGAAGTGTGCAGCACCTTGTACTTTATCTAAAACATGTAAGTAGTAAGGAATAATTCCTCCGTCAAATAGTTCTTCATTAAGATGGATTTGGTCATATACTGAGTCATTTACTCCTTTAAGGAGTACAGATTGATTAAGTAAAATAATGTTTTTTTTTCTAAGTTTGTTAAGTTTTGTTTTTAATTGAACATTAATTTCATTTGCATGATTGATATGTGTAACAATAATTATCTGTAAACGCGTTTTTGCTAGGTTATTACATAATTGAGTTGTTATTCTATCAGGTATTACAACAGGTAAGCGAGTATGGATTCGTAATCTTTTTATATGCTTGATTTTTTCTATTTCCTTTACTATCCATTTGATTTCTTCATCTTTAGCCATGAGAGGATCTCCTCCAGATAAGATTACTTCATTTAGTTCTGGGTGTTGTAGGAGATAATTAATTTTTTTTTCCCAGAAAAATTTGCTGTTAT
Organism: Candidatus Photodesmus anomalopis; assembly: GCF_000731785.2. NCBI lineage: Bacteria > Pseudomonadati > Pseudomonadota > Gammaproteobacteria > Vibrionales > Vibrionaceae > Candidatus Photodesmus > Candidatus Photodesmus anomalopis. The sequence goes on along the minus strand of NZ_JGVJ01000014.1, from coordinate 3,697 downwards.
TAATGTTTTGGTATGGGAAATAACGTCTAAAACAATAACGACAATTTATAGCACACCCGCCTTTTACAATTATAAGTAGGCGATTATGGTACTTGTGTAATACTCCTGGAATATGAGTATTCTGTTCTTTTTCTTTAAGTGGGTCAATAGAATAATTGGGGACAATATCCAATTCTTCAATAATTGGTAACACTTGTCGAAGAAGAGGATCTTTATAATTTCCTTTTTCCATTCTATTAATAAAATTTTTTGGTACACGTTGAGCAAATATTTTTTTTGCTGCAAATCCTGATTTCCAGGATAGTGGATTTATTTGTAGTAATTCTAATAATTCTTTTGGATCTGAGATAGAGTTTGCCACTTGTTTTGTCCAATTTTTCTCAACAGAATCATGTTTTTGAGTTATTATGTAGGTCATGAGGTTTTGCTCAAAATGGTAAAATTAGCTTATGCTTATGATCAGCACCAATGAATTTAAATCTGGACTTAAAATTATACTTGATAATGAGCCCTATGTAATCATTGAAAATGAATATGTTAAGTCAGGTAAAGGTCAAGCATTTAATCGTTTAAAACTTCGTAAATTGCTTTCTGGAAGGATTATAGAAAAAACTTTTAAATCCGGGGATTCTGTGGAACTAGCTGATATAAAAGATGTTTCATTAAATTATCTATATAAAGATAAAGAGTTTTATTACTTTATAAATACTCAAACTTTTGAACAAATATCTGCGGATATACGATCTGTTGGTAAGAGTGCTAAATGGTTATTAGAGAATAATAAATGTATGTTAACTCTTTGGAATGGAAGTCCTATTGCTGTAATGCCAGAAAATTTTGTTGAACTTAGGGTTATTGATACAGTTCCTGGTTTAAAAGGAGATACTCAGGGTAATGGAGGGAAATTAGCAACTTTAGAGACCGGTGCTATTATTCGTGTCCCATTATTTATTGCTATTGGGGAAGTTATTAAAGTCGATACGAGAAAAGGAGAATATATTAGTCGTACTACGAAATCGTAGCATTCCATTCAAGAATGCTAATTTTATTTCATTTGGTTTTTTCTTTACTAATGGGATTAGCGTATAGAATTTAGTAAATTATGCAAATGTCATAGCTTTTATAATGGATACAAACAATTCTGGATTAAGGGATGCACCACCAATTAAAGCTCCATCAATATCTGGTTGAATAAAATAGGACGCAGCATTATCTAAATTAACAGAACCACCATATTGAATAATAATATTTTCTGCAATCAAAGAGCTTTTTTTCTTTATGTAAGAACGGATTGAAGAATGTACATTCTGTACATAATCAGGACTAGCTGCAACACCAGTACCAATAGCCCAAATAGGCTCATAAGCAATTATTGAATTATTTAAAGCTTCTATCCCTTGTGTATTAATAATGGAATTTATTTGATGAATACATATTGGAATAGTTTGACCAGATTTTTTTTGATCCATTGATTCACCAATACATAAAATTGGAATTAAACCATTGTTTTTTATAATTGAAAATTTTTCTGCAATAAATTTATTAGATTCTTTATGGTATCTTCTACGTTCAGAATGACCAAGAATAACATTAGAGACACCAAGATCTTTTAGCATTTCTGGAGATATTTCACCAGTAAATGCACCTTGGTTGTGTAGATCCGCATTCTGTGCACTTAAGCTGATAGGACTATCTAATTCAGTTAGTACGCGTTTTACTAAATCAATGTAAAGTATAGGAGGAGCTATAGAAATATTAATATTTAGCTTATGATCCTTAAGCAGTACATGAAGTTTTTTTAGTAGCAAAGTAATGTTTTTTTTATTTCCATGAAGTTTCCAGTTTCCTATGATCACAGGGTAACGCATGAGAAATACCTCCTTATTCCTTTAAGTTAAATTACAGCTTTAAAAACTTATCATTATGATTTTTTATTAATTGAGAATATAGCAAATAAATGTACTTATATCATATCCCTACTATTTATAAGGACTTCTTCTACCTTATGATTACTTCCTTTCTTTAAAATGAGGGTTGCTTTTCTTTTAGCAGGAAGAATATTTTCTTCTAAATTAACTTTGTTAATAGTATTCCAAATACTCCTTGCTTTCTTAATCGTTGATTGTTTAGAAAGTTGTGTATATCGATTAAAATAAATAGCTGGATGAGAAAATGCATTTCTTCGAAATTTTAAAAAACGTTCAACATACCATTGTTCAATATGTTCAGTATTGGCATCTATATAGATTGAAAAGTCTAAAAAATCAGAAAGTAAGATTCTATTAGACTGATTAGAGTAAACCATACTATTTTGTAAAATGTTAACACCTTCGATAATTAGAATATCAGGTTGATTTATAATTTTAGTTTTATCAATAATATCATAATTAATATGTGAATATATTGGTATAACTATATTTTGTTTGCATTTTTTTACATCAGAAATAAATTGAATTAGGCTTTGTATATTATATGATTCAGGGAATCCTTTTTTTTTAATAATCGAACGTTGTTTTAGTATTTTATTAGAATAAATAAAACTATCAGTAGTAACAAAATCAATTTTTTTATTTTTATATAAGAAGGAAGATAGAAGCACTTTTAGCATACGTGCCATAGTACTTTTTCCAGATGCTACACTTCCTGTAATTCCAATAATAAAAGGGGAAGAGATACTATCCTTATTGAAAAAGTTTTGTGAAGAAAAATTTCTATTTTTATAGGTTACTATAGAAAGGTTTAAATAATGAGTTAAAGGAAGGTAGATCTCAACAAGTTCTTTTATTGTTAGATAATGATTTACCTTTTTAAGTTCTTTTACAATTATTTTAGATAATTTCACAGGTGAAAAATCATATAGTTTTGCCCATGCTTCGCGATTTAAAGATAAGAAAGATCTCATAATAGGAACTAAAAAACAGATAAATTACAGGAATTTTTTCACATATCGATATATATTAATATATTTTTCAATAGAAAATACATTGTTGAGATAAATAAAATATCATTTTTCCATTTTTTATAAAAATACTATTGACAAATATGAAATTGATTCAATAGAATCATATTCTGCTTACGCCGACTTAGCTCAGTAGGTAGAGCAACTGACTTGTAATCAGTAGGTCACCAGTTCGATTCCGGTAGTCGGCACCAGTACAGCTTTACTTTTTTTGAATTTGCTAGTTTAATCTAGGTTAGTAGATATTGGAGGGGTTCCCGAGTGGCTAAAGGGAGCAGACTGTAAATCTGCCGGCACTGCCTTCGATGGTTCGAATCCGTCCCCCTCCACCATTATTAATTGGTAGGAAATTGCTTATTCATACATATTTAGTTAGCTTTCTTAGCTTATGTCGTAGTGCGGGCATCGTATAATGGTTATTATCTCAGCCTTCCAAGCTGATGATACGGGTTCGATTCCCGTTGCCCGCTCCAGGTTTTAGTCATTTTAATCTTTGAGTGCTGATATAGCTCAGTAGGTAGAGCACATCCTTGGTAAGGATGAGGTCCTCAGTTCAATTCTGGGTATCAGCACCACTTTATAATTAGTTTCTTTTTATTATTTTTTCATTATCAAACCATCTAAATTATGAGTATTGAAATTTAAAGGCAAACTGTTATGTCTAAAGAAAAATTCGAACGTGTAAAACCGCATGTGAACGTTGGTACTATTGGCCATGTTGACCACGGTAAGACCACC
>NZ_JGVJ01000013.1:0-19935 GCF_000731785.2 Candidatus Photodesmus anomalopis | reverse complement strand
TATACTAAAAAAAAAAAAATATTTTAAGTTAGGGTTTTATCCTAAAAAAAATCTAATAAATATTATTTTTAGATTTTAAAACTTTAAAACATGGATTTTACAGTAATATATATTATTATTGAATCTATAAAATAGAAGTTTATAGTTATTCAGTTTTTTGTGAACAAGATCTGGTTTTTTTAAAAAAAATGCTTAGTTTCGTGAGTTAAGACAATGTAATAATTGAGTTAATTAAAATTTTTGGTGAATACATACATAGATTTCATATGTAATATGCGTAGTATAATTTCTTAGATTTAAAGTTGTTTTTAAAAAATCAATCGTATTACTTTTTTTTATTTTAACTTGAGCTTACTCATTTTATAAATTAATAACAATAAGAATAAAATCATTACGTTTAAAATGAGCATAATTTAGAGTTTTATAACTACTGAGTTATAAATCACAATTGTTTATTTTTAGGCCTATTATATGCAATATAGAGATATTTTAAAGGCTATAGTTTTGTTTCTAACCATATTTGTATAGTTCGTAAAACTTTTGGTAAGGCTAGTATATCAGTTCCTCCTCCTCCCTGAGCCATATTAGAATTTCCTCCTCCTTTACCTCCTACTTTTTTGACGACTATATTAATTAGCTCATTAGCTGTAATTTTCGAAGTTATATCTTCTGTAACACTGGAAATAAATATAATATTTTTACTCGTTATATTTGCTAGAAGAATAATACTACTTCCAATCTTATTTTTAACATTATTAACTACATATTTTAAATTTGTACTATCTATATCTTCAAGTGTTGCAATTAGCACCTTAACACCAAAAATTTCTTTTACTTCTCTGATTAAATTATCAGTTATCATTGCAGCTATTTTAGATTGTAGTCGTTGTATTTCTTTTTCAAGATTTTTTGTTTTATTTATGCTTTTGCTAATTTTATTTTTAAGTGCCATATATTGGTGTTCAGTAGTATTTAAGGCTTCTTCGCCTGTTACTGCTTCAATACGACGAATGCCTGACGAAATACCACTTTCAGAAATAATTTTAAATAATCCAATATCACCTGTATTCTTTGTATGAATTCCACCACATAATTCAATTGAAAAATTTCCCATAGATAGTACACGGACTTTTTTATTATATTTTTCATGAAATAAAGCTATGGCACCCTTATGTTTAGCGGTTTCAATATCCATAATATTTGTTTTAATTAGATGATTAGCACGTATTTGTATGTTTATTGTTCGTTCAATTTCTTTTAATTGAGAATAAGTTAATGCTTTAGGGTAAGAAAAATCAAAACGTAGATTGTTTGGTTTTATTAATGAGCCTTTTTGAACAACATTATTACCCAATACCATTCGTAGCGTAGCATGCAATAAATGTGTTGCTGAATGGTTTAAAGCAATTGTATTTCTTCGTTGAACATTTATTTTTGTTTTTACTTTATCATGTTTATTCAATGTACCATTACATAAAGTTCCGTGATGTATAATAATATCTCCCTGTTTTTTTGTATCTTTTACATCAAACATGCCAGATGTGCTTTCTAATATACCTGAATCACCGCATTGACCGCCTGACTCTGCATAAAATGGAGTTTTTTCTAGAATAATAATTGCTTCATCTTTAGTAGATAGTACCTCAATTTCTTTATCTCCTAAAAATATAGCAACTATTGAGGTATTACTATATGTTGTTTCATAGCCGCAAAATGTCGTTTTGACATAAGATTTAATATTGTTGTTATAAGGAGTTTGAAACATGGATGCTTTCCTAGCACGTTTTCGTTGTTCTTTCATTGCTTTTTCAAAACCTTCTTTATCAATATTAACTTGGCGTTCTTTTGCAATATCTTCTGTTAAATCAATCGGGAACCCATAAGTATCATAAAGTTTAAATACTGTTTCTCCTTCCAGTATATGTCCATTAATATTATTTAATGTTCTATTTAGAATACTCATTCCACGTTCCAAGGTATGAGTAAAGTTTTCTTCTTCCGATCGTAGTGTTTTTTCAACAATAATACGTTGTTTTTTTAGATTAGTAGTCATTCCACTCATTACATTTGATAATGTAAGCACTAACTTATAAAGAAATGGAGTTGCTACACCTAATTTATTACCATGACAAGCTGCACGACGAATAATTCTTCTTAGAAGGTAACCGCGTCCTTCATTTGATGGGATTACTCCATCAAGAATTAGGAATGAAGCAGAACGAATATGATCAGAAATAACGCGTAATGAATAATTAGATAAATCATTACATTTTAATATCTTAGCAGTAGATTTAATCAGTGTTTGAAAAATATCAATTTCGTAATTCGATTGGACTCCTTGCATAATAGCAGAAATGCGTTCAATTCCCATACCAGTATCAACAGAAGGTTTAGGTAGTGATTGCATAGTTCCATTTTTACAACGATTAAATTGCATAAAGACATTATTCCAGATCTCAACAAAACGGTCTCCATTCTGTTCAGGTGTGCCAGGAAAACCACCTGAAACATTTGGGCCATGATCGTAAAAAATTTCAGTGCAAGGACCACAAGGACCAGTATCTCCCATTTGCCAGAAATTATCTGATTCATATAGGGTGTTAGTTTTTTTGTCACCAATTCGAATAATACAATTTTCAGGTATGCCTATTTTTTTATTCCATATGTCAAATGTTTCATGATCTATTGCGTAGGTAGTAACAAGTAATCGATTTTTAGGAAGTTTTAAAATTTTTGTTAAAAATTCCCATGCATAAGAAATTGCTTCTTCCTTGAAATAGTCTCCAAAGCTAAAATTTCCTAACATTTCAAAAAAAGTATGATGACGAGCTGTAAATCCTACATTTTCTAGATCGTTATGTTTACCTCCAGCACGTACGCAACGTTGAGCTGTCGTTGCTCTTGTATATGGAGATATTTCTAGACCTAAGAAATAATTTTTAAATTGATTCATACCTGCATTAGTAAATAATAAAGTTGAGTCATTATCTGGAACTAATGAGGAACTATCTATAATTTTATGTCCTTTTTTTTCAAAGAATTTAAGGAAGGTTTTACGAACTTCATCAGTGCTCATGTACATGTTGTTTCCCATTAAATAGTTCGATAAAATTTCTTATATTGTATATCTAAGTTGGTTTTAGATTCTACTAAGATGATGTTGATGTTAAAAAATTTCCAAATTGTTTTGGATTTATTTTACCCAAAAAATGAATATTTATTTAACTTTACTACTGGTTGTAAAAAATATTTCTAATTTAAATAATACAGACATATTAAATTTATTGTGCATCTATATATTAAAAATTTTAATTAAGGGATTAAATATGATGAAAATTGTCAGCTTTAATATCAATGGATTGAGAGCTAGATTTCATGAGCTGCAAGCGATTATTGATAAACATCAACCAGATATTATTGGACTGCAGGAAATTAAAGTAGATAATCAAGCCTTTCCTAAAAATGATATTGAATCCATGGGATATACAGTTTGTTTTCATGGGCAAAAAGGTCATTATGGTGTTGCTACTTTATCTAAAAGTCAACCCATATCAGTTCGGAAAGGATTTCCTACTGATAGTAAAGAACATCAAAAACGCATGATTATAGCAACCTTTAAAAATTCTAAAAATAGGGAAATAACCATTTTAAATGGTTATTTCCCTCAGGGAGATAATATCGCAAACATAATTAAATATTCTTATAAACGTAAGTTTTTTGAAGATTTGATGAGCTACTTGAATGTTTATCATAACAATGAAGAATCCTTGATTATTTTAGGAGATATTAATATCAGTTATATGGATGTTGATATTGGTATTGGTGAAAAAAATCGTAAACGTTGGTTAAAGACTGGTAAATGTTCATTTCAACCAGAAGAACGAGAGTGGTTCAAAACAGTTTTAAATTGGGGATTCGAGGATACATTTCGTAAATTATACCCTGAAGAGACAGGCAAATATTCTTGGTTTGATTATCGCTCTCATGGTTTTGATGAAAATAGAGGATTACGCATAGATGCAATTTTAGCTACTTCTTCATTAGCGATAAAATGTATTGATTCTGGAATTGATTATGAGATTAGGGGTATTAATAAGCCATCTGATCATGCACCGATTTGGTCCACGTTTCAGTTAGAAAATCTTACTTAGATATTTATTACTTTATTCTGAATGGGAGCTTAGCCAGTGTAATTGAGTGTAATAATAACATACTAAATTAGAGTTAGGTTAATTCCAGTGTTTAACATGTTATTTCTGTTATTGATAACTATATTTTAAATCTATTTATTTCTAAAGAAGATGGTAGGGAAAGTGCTAGATATAGATGCAAAAGGTTTATTACGCAATGTATTGTCTCAGTGTATGCTATGTGATCGGCTTGATTTAATTAACCGTATTAGTGATGCAAGCAAAATCAGACAAAAGACATTACGTAATAAAGTATTAAATAAAATAGCTCTTGATATTTCTCTGTCAAATATTAAAGCTGAACGAAGAACTGGAATAAATTTAACGATAAATTACCCAGCAATATTACCAGTTAGTCAAAAAAAAAATGATATTGCAAAAGCAATTAAATCAAATCAGGTGGTTATTATCTCAGGTGAACCTGGTTCTGGTAAAACGACCCAATTGCCTAAAATCTTTCTAGAATTAGGTTATGGGAAATTTGGTTCAATTGCTCATACTCAACCACGTCGTATAGCAGCTCAATCAGTAGCAAAGCGAATTTCAGAAGAAATGGGAACTAAACTTGGTGAAGCTGTTGGTTATAAAGTTCGATTTAGCGAAAAAATTTCTCAATATACTTTAGTTAAATTAATGACGGATGGTATGTTTTTAGCTGAAATTCAACATGATCGGTTTTTAAATCAATATGATGCTGTGATCATTGATGAAGCACATGAACGAAGTTTAAATATTGATTTTATTCTTGGTTATTTAAAAAAACTGATCCTAACCCGTTCTGAATTAAGAATAATTGTCACCTCAGCAACTATTGATGTAGAGCGATTTTCTGCGTATTTTAGTAATGCGCCAATTATTGAAGTATCAGGTTCAACTTATCCTGTAGAAATAGAGTATCGTCCACTTTGTACTAATAATAACGTCGAAAATAAACAACTGGAATCAATTTGTGAAATTGTAGAGGAGATTTGTAATAGTCAAAAGAAAGGCGATATCCTTATTTTTCTAAGTGGTGAACGTGAAATTCATGATACTGCTAATGCGCTTGCTCGGCGTAATTTAGATAACATTAAGATTTTATCTTTATATGCACGTTTATCTATAAATGAACAAAGTAATGTTTTTCGATTATATCAATGTCGTCGCATTGTATTAGCTACTAATATTGCCGAAACATCTTTAACTGTACCAGGGATCAAGTACGTAATTGATCCAGGTACAGCGCGGGTAAGACGCTATAGTTATCGCAGAAAAATTCATCGTCTACATGTTGAATTAATATCTCAGTCTAGTGCAAATCAGCGAAAAGGTCGTTGCGGGCGTATTGAAAATGGAATTTGCATTCGTTTGTATTCTGAGGAAAATTTTAAGTTACGTTCAAAGTTTAATACTCCTGAAATTTTACGTAGTAGTTTAGCATCGGTTATTCTCCGCATGGTCGCATTAGATCTTGGAAATATTCAAGAATTTCCATTTATTGAACTTCCAGATAAGCGGAATATTCGAGATGGTATTCAATTACTTGAAGAGCTTGGTGCAATTAAATCGAAAAACAGTTCTAATAAATGGAATAATAGTAATGTAGAAATACTTCTTACTTCAGTCGGTCATCAATTACTCAAGTTGCCAATCGAACTGCGTTTAGCTCGTATAATGTTAGAGGCTGCAAAGAATGCATGTTTAAAAGAAGTAATGATTATTGTCTCTGCATTATCCACTCAAGATCCCCGTGAATATCCTTTAGATCAAAAAAAATTATCTGAAGTTAAGCATAGTCGATTCCTTCATAAGGATTCCGATTTTTTAGTTTTTATAAATTTGTGGAAGTACATTCAGAAGCAAAAAAAATTATTAACTAACACTCAATTTCGTCAGCAATGTAAACAAAACTTTATTAATTATTCTCTTGTTCAAGAGTGGCAAAATATATACTTAAAACTTCAGCAGATTATGATTAAGTTAAATTTCAAACTAAATGATGAAGTAAGTAGTTATTCTAATATACATCGTTCTATTTTGGTTGGATTTTTATCATATATTGGTATTAGGGATAGAAGTAAAAATGAATATCAAGGTGTTAGAAAAATAAGATTTTCTATTTTTCCAGCATCTTCCATATTTAAGAGACAACCTAAATGGGTTGTCTCTGCTGAATTGTTTGAAACATCAAAACTTTGGGGACGTATAGTTGCTAAAATTCAGCCTAAATGGATTATAGAAATTGCAAAACATCTAGTTAGGCGTAGTTATAGTGAACCGTATTGGTCAAAAGAAGGCGAAGTTGCTATGGCCTATGAGAAAGTAGTGCTTTATGGGTTAACAATTCTATCTAGAAATCCAGTTGATTATAGTGCTATAGATTTATCGTTGAGTCGTGAGATTTTTTTACGTAATGCACTTGTAGATGGTAATTGGAAAGCTGAGCATACATTCTTAAAACAAAATTTGAAACTTCGACAAGAAATAGAAGCGCTTGAACATAAATTACGTCGTCGTGATATTTTACTTAGTGATGCACAGTTATTTAAATTTTATGATCAACGAGTAGCAAAAGAAGTTGTTTCTGGTCGTCACTTTAGTGATTGGTGGAAAAAAACAATTAAAAATAATAGTGAGTTACTCCAGTTTAAAAAGCAAATGTTGTTTAGAAATGATAGAAGCGACTTTATTGCTTCTGATTATCCTAATGTTTGGCATCAAAATGATTTAAGTTTTAAATTAAGTTATAAATTTAATCCGGGTGAAGATGATGATGGTATTACGGTAAATATACCGCTATTTATTCTTAATCAAGTCAAATCAGAAGGTTTTGATTGGCAAATTCCAGGTTTTAGGCGCGAGCTAATATCAAGCTTAATTAAAACACTACCTAAGCATTTACGTCAAAATCTTTTTCCAATATCAAACTATATCGATGACTTTTTAGTTCGAGTAATACCAGGGCAGCATACAATACTTGAAGCTTTAGAAAGAGATTTAAAATGTATCGGTATTCAGGTATCACATCACGATTGGAATTTTAAAAAAATACCAGAATATTTGAAAATAAAATTTTGCGTTTTAGATGATAAAAACATCAGATTAAAAGTAAGTAAAGATCTTTGTAATTTAAAAGAAAATTTAACAGGAGAAATTCAAAACCTTTTATCTAAGGTGTTTATGAATAATTTTCAGAAAAAAAAACTTTATACTTGGAATTTTAATACATTTCCAACAGTTTTTCAAAAAAAGCATTCAGATTTTATAGTGAAAGCCTATCCTGCATTGGTAGATAACCAAGATAGTGTTGAAATTAGGTTATTTGAAACACAAAAAAAACAGTCTTTAGTAATGAAATCTGGTCAACTTCGTTTGATTTTACTAACTTTATCTACTTTACTTAAAAAGCATAGCGTGAATCTACCGAATAAATTTAAATTAGGTATATACTTTAGATCTTATGGAGAGGTTTTTTATATTGTTGATGATTGTATCAATTGTACAATTAATAAACTGGTTGAAGAAAAGGGTGGTTTAGTTTGGAATGCTTTAGATTTCCAATCAATTATCAATTACATTAGAATTAAGTCAAGCGATACATTTATTTTTATTGCTGAGCAAGCTGAAAGCATTCTTGGATGTGTTTTTAGTATTAATGAAACATTGAAAAAAGATTCTAACTTTATTAATTCACTCGCTTTTTTAGATATTAAAAATCAATTAGATGGTTTAATCTTCAATGGTTTTTTAACAAAACATGGTTGGCGTAAGTTACCTGATATCTTACGTTATGTTCAAGCAATTAAAGTCCGAATAGAAAAATTAAAAATTAATCCAGAAAAGGACAATTTTTACATGAGTAAGCTAGAACTACTTACTAAGGAACATAAAAAAACATTAAACAGTATATCGAGTAGTATAGATATTTCCGATAACCTTAAAAAAGTACGCTGGATGCTCGAAGAATTACGTGTCAGTTATTTCGCGCAACATCTAGGAACAGCTTCCTCAGTATCAGAGAAAAAAGTTAGGAAAGCAATAGATTTATATTTAAAATTTAAGTAGATATTCGAGGTATTTATGAAAAAAATATTAGCATTAACATTAACATCGGCAGTTCTATCTACATCATCAGCTTTTGCAGATTCTTGGATTTATGGAGGAATTGGAGTTGGTCAAGCTTTTGTTGAAGATCGCAATGCAAACACACTTCATCTTTCTCAGAAAGGTCCAATATATGAGGCCTATGTTGGTACTGGAATTCTTCCTTTTTTTGGGGTAGAAGGGGGTTATATTCAACATGGTAAAGTTACCTTAATAAATAATGTTAAAGAAAAAATCTATTCGACGTATGTAGCGCTTAGACCAAGTCTAAATTTTGGCCCTGTACAAGTGTTTGCAAAGGGCGGTCTTCATTCTTGGAAACAAGGAGATTCTATGTCTCGTGATTTAATGTATGGTATTGGAGTAGAGTATCGTGTTAGAGAAACTCCTATTTCATTTGGTTGTCAATACATGGAATATACATTTGGCAAGAATACTATTATGAGTAATCTAGCACTAACTACGTCTTTTAACATTTTTTAATGGTTTACATTTAATATTTTTGTGCACAAAAGTTCTTCTTTTTTTCTATTATTTTTTGGTATTTTATGTTTAGGATTGCAATTTGAGTCATTACACTCTGTTTTTATTTGGAATCGCTCTCATATTTTCTTTGGCCAATGGTGGAGGATTTTAACCGGACATTTTATTCATAGCAACTATTTTCATCTAGGGATGAACCTGCTTGGTTTATTGGTAATCCATAGACTCTTTAAAGAAGAATTTAGTTCATTATTTGTTAGTTCATTATTTGTTTTAGTATTTCTAATGTCCATAGCCATTGGCATTTGTTTGATTTTTTTTACTAGTATGACTACCTATTTTGGTCTTTCTGGTCTTTTGCATGGATTATTTGGATATTTTTCGTTAAAAAAAACTTTTAGGAATTGTTTGGAGGGATTGTTTTTAGTTTCTTTTTCAGTTATTAAAGGAATTTTAGAGTATATTTATGGTGCTTCTGAATTAATTAGTCGGATTATTGGTGCTCATATAGCTGTTGAAGCGCACCTTTTAGGTTTGAGTTTAGGCTTGATTTTTTCTTCAATTGAATTTTTTGCTAAAAACAAGCACCTATCCATATCCAAAGAAAAAGAATGAAATGAGGTGCTTAAACTTAAATTAATTATATCATAGGGTTTTGTTTTCGGTTTATTAATTGAGTTAAGACACTATTCACTAGTTTTCCTGTTATATTAGCAAGCTTATCTGTAAACCTTTTTTTCTTCGTAAACTGTATTAGTAATACAGTTTTATTTTTGCAAGCATTAGTTACTAAATCATCAGATGTTTGTATTTCATCAACTAAGCCTAACTCTTTTGCTTGTATTCCAAACCAATGTTCTCCAGTAGCCACTTTTTCTAAATCTAATTCAGGGCGATTCTTATGGATAAATTTTTTAAATAGAACGTGCATTTCTTCTAGTTCTTCTTTAAGTTTTTTACGTGCTTTTTCATTATTTTTCCCAAACATTGTTAGTGTACGTTTATATTCACCAGCAGTTAATTCTTCAAATTCAATATTATGCTTTTTGAGAAGTTTATTAAAATTTGGTAATTGAGCAATTACACCAATAGAACCTACAATAGAAAATGGTGCTGAAACAATTTTATCTGCAATGCAAGCCATCATATAACCGCCGCTTGCTGCCACTTTATCTACTGAGATTGTTAAAGGTAGACCAAAAGATTTAATTCGATTTAGTTGAGAAGATGCTAAACCGTATCCTGGTATAGTTCCTCCATTAGTTTCTAATTTCAGTAATACTTCGTCACCTTTTTGTGCTACAGCTAAAATAGCTGTTACTTCTTCTCGTAACGAATCAACTTCCTTAGCATCAATACTCCCATTAAAATCAAGTACAAATAAATGAGCTTCATGTTTTAAATCAAAACACCTTTCTTTAGTATTTTGTTTTATTTTTTTCTTAAGTAATTTAGCTTGTTCTTTTTCTTTTTGCTTATTTACTTTATTTCGAGTTTTTATAAATATTTCATCATGAAGATGGGATTCTAGTTGCTCGATAGTTTGTTTATATTGTTCGGTTAGGTCAGTAATTTCTAATTCCCCTTTCATTATATTTTTTTTGTTATTCATTCCCTTAATTATAAGCAAAATAGTAAAAATTATGACAGCGATAGTTATGATTTTAGTTAAGAATAAGCTATAGTTTAATAGAAATTCCAATGTTTTATCCTCAATTTTGGCTAGTTGAATCGTATTGTAACCGCCTTAATACGTAAACTTAAAGTAAAACCTAAAAATAATTTAAATGTTAATAATGAATTACTCTATATCTGTAAATGCACTTAAAGATAAAGTAATTTTGGTTACTGGTGCTGGTGATGGAATTGGTAAACAGGCTGCTCTTAGTTTTGCAAAACATGGAGCTTCTGTCATTTTGCTTGGTCGCACTCTTACAAAATTAAAAAAAACTTATAATGAAATAAAGTTGTTAGGCAAGACCAGAATTATACTGTTTCCATTAGATATGAAAGAAGCATCTAAACAGAATTATCTTGATATAATTAAAATAACTAAGAAAAAATTTGGTCGTTTAGATGGTCTTCTAAATAATGCAAGTGTGCTTGGAAAATTAGGGCCATTTTTAGACATAACCGAAAATATTTATGATGAGGTTATGAAAATCAATGTTAAATCTCAATTATTACTGACACAAGCGGCTTTACCTTTGCTTTATAAATCTACCGATGCAAGTATTATTTTTACATCTTCAAGTGTAGGTTGTAAGGGACGTGCCTTTTGGGGTTCCTATTCAATATCAAAATTTGCTACAGAAGGTATGATGCAAATTTTAGCAGATGAATTAAGTAATACTACAATCCGCGTAAATGCAATAAATCCTGGTAGAATTCGTACTAAAATGCGTGCAAAAGCATTTCCTTTAGAAGATCCTGAATTATTAAAAAAACCAAAGAATATTATGTCATTATACTTATATTTAATGTCCAATCAAAGTAAACAAATAAATGGACAATGTATTGAAGCCCAATCAAATAAGCATTTCTTCAATATGATTCAGGAATCATAGTTACTTTATAAAGTCTAGTTCAATAAATTAACTATTTGATTGTCAATTAATCGGATTCTCCCTAAAAAAGCAGACATTAATATTACAGCTTTAGTAGTCTGCTTTGTTATTGTTTGAAATGTGGTTGCATCACAGATGAAAATTTCAGTTGGTTTCAAACCATTTGCTTGTAATTTAGTGTTCGCATTTTTAATTATAGAATGATAGTCGTTACGACCATTACGTATAAGAGTAGCAATCCAGCGCATTGTATTAGCTAACACTGGTGCACATTGAGTTTGGGTTTCAGTAAGTAAACAATTGCGTGAACTTATTGCTAAACCATTTGCTTCGCGCACTGTTGGTATGCTAATAATTCTAATATCCATAGAAAGGTCAGTAGTCATTTTTTGAATAATTGCTAATTGTTGAAAGTCTTTTTGTCCAAAGCAAGCAATATCGGGTTGAACAATGTTAAATAATTTGTTTACAACGGTAGTAACACCAAGAAAATGACCAGGACGTAAAGCACCTTCCAATATATCACTTATACCAGGTACTTTTACAAAGGTGTGTTTATCTATTCCAGATGGATAAATAGTATGTAATGTTGGGGTAAATACTAGATTAACTTTTTCACTATTAAGTTTCTTTAAATCATCTTCTAATGTACGAGGGTAATTCTTAAAATCATCTGTTCGTTCGAATTGCATAGGATTGACAAAAATGCTAACAATAACTATATCTGCATGCTTGCGACCATTTCGGATAAGTTCAAAGTGAGCTCGATGTATATTCCCCATTGTAGGCACTAATGCGATGCTACGATTTTGATATTTTAATTGTTTGATAACCTTGCGAAATTTGTAGATATCTGTATACACTTCCATATTTTTAGTATCCGTATTATTAATTTTTTTAAGAATTGAACAGTATAAAATATAAGGATAAGTCGTCAGAAAAAGTAATTTTTTAAATAGGATTTATTATTATATTTTTATAATTGATAAATATTTGAGTCGTGTTGAATCGAGGTTTTTCAGTAAACTCTTTAGCTTAATTCCATCAGGGAGTTGTAGGTTTGGTGCTATTTCTATAATTGGATAAAGGACAAATTCACGTTCTTTCATTCCATAATGTGGAATGGTTAAGTGTTTAGAATTAATTACATCATTCCCAAAAAGAATGATATCTAAATCAAGTGTTCTTGGTTGCCAACGTTCCATATTTTTACGAACACGTCCATAATGTTGTTCAATTTTTTTTGTACAATCTAATAGTTCAAATGGTGTTAATTTAGTATCTATAGCAATAGCAGCATTAACGTAATTTGGTTGATTATTACTCCCCATTGGACTACTATTATATAGCATAGATGCGTTTAGAAATTTTGATTTTGGTAGGTTTTTTAATGTTTCTATAGCATTATTTACTTGATTTATTGGTTTAGAAAGATTACTACCTATAGAAATATATGCAATAGACATTGTTTCTCCTTTAACCTTTGAAAAGTTATTCACTGATGTGTAGAATTTGATATATAATTCTCAAAAATGAGAAATCATACTTTCCTGAATATTACTACCAGCATTTTGGAATATTAACCACCACTTAGATAGTTCTTCTATTTCTTTTCCCTCAATAACACCACGCATTTCCAAAAAATCGAAGCTAGCCCGGAATTTGTTTAATTCCATTAAACGAAACGCCTGGTTACCACGCCGCCTAGGTAGACAAAGTTGTAATTGCCAGATTTCACGAATTGTTTCTGTATGGCGTCGAGGAATAGCGATGGTTTTTGCTTGTTCATGTAAAATCACATTACCTGCTTCTATTATCGCATCATAATAAGCTAATTTATTTTTTTTTGCCAATTCATCAGCAAGAATATTAAGAGGATACCACAATATAGCAACAAACATAAAAGCAGGATTTATACGTTTCCCAGCTTCAATACGAAGGTCAGTAGAGTTGAGAACTAAACTAAGCATTTTTTCTGTATAGGAAGAATAATCTTTAGTAAAATAGCTAGATGTTATTGGAAATAATTGTTGAAATAAATTATATTGACGCATTAAGTGATACGTTTTTAACCCATATCCAGACTGAAGAAGTTTTAATGATTCTTCATATAAACGAGCTGCAGGAACTTCTTTGAGTAAATAACTTAGCTCTTGTATCGGTTGTGCAGTATCTTTTTCAATATGAAAGTTTAGTTTTACTGAAAAACGAATAGCACGCAAAATACGAACAGGATCTTCACGATAACGGATTTTAGGGTTACCAATTAAACGAATTACCTTATTTTTCAGATCTGAAATACCACCAAAATAATCATGAATGCTATAATCCTTGATATTATAATACATAGCATTAATAGTGAAATCACGGCGTTCTACATCTTCATGGATTTTTCCATAGACATTATCTCGCAATAATATTCCTTTTTTTGATTGCATAGATATATTTTTTTTTAAGTTCTTATGATGTCCTCGAAAAGTAGCTACTTCGATAATCTCTCGACCAAATATAATATGAGCTAAACGAAAACGTCGACCAATTAAACGACAATTTTTAAAAAGATGTTTGACCTGTTCAGGAGTTGCATTAGTAGTAATATCAAAGTCCTTTGGTTTTTTTTTAAGTAATAAATCTCGTACACTACCACCAACGAGATATACTTCAAAACCTGCATTTAGAAGGCGTTGTAATACTTTTAATGCATTGCGGTTAATTTCTTTTTGAGAAATATTATGATTTGTATGCGTAATGATTTTTAGTGTAAATACAGGGTGATTATTTTGTTTATAGTGCTTTTTAGTCATATATCTGGTAATTTTTGGAAATTATTTGAATTAAACATAGTAATTAGATTTTTTCTTGAAAAATAATTTTATCAGATTTGTTTTTATAAGTTCTCATTCTGTGAAAATTTAAGTAACGATAAGTATCAGATGCAGTTGCATCAATTTGGTTCATATATTTTTGATATTCTTTCTTAGTTGGAATGTATCCAAGAATTGCTGAAATGGCTGCAAGTTCAGCAGAGGCTAAGTATACGTTCGCACCTTTTCCAAGACGGTTTGGAAAGTTCCGTGTTGAAGTAGACACCACTGTTGCATTATCAGCTACACGGGCTTGATTTCCCATACATAATGAACATCCTGGAGTTTCTATTCTCGCACCAGAGTGGCCAAAAATTCCATAATAACCCTCTTCTATTAATTGATCTCTATCCATCTTTGTTGGTGGTGCAACCCATAAGCGGGTATTTAACTGGGCATTAAATTTTTCTAGTAATTTCCCTGCTGCACGAAAATGTCCAATATTAGTCATGCAAGAACCAATAAATACTTCATTAATTTTTATGCCTTGAACATCAGATAACAGTCGAGCATCGTCAGGGTCATTTGGTACACAAAGAATAGGCTCATAAATCTCAGATAAATTGATTTCAATGGTATATGCATACTGAGCATTATTATCAGCAGTCATCAGTTTTGGTTTATCCAACCATTTTTGCATTGCAATAGCACGACGTTCTAAGGTACGACGATCAGCATAATTTTCTGAGATCATCCATTTTATCATTACTATATTAGAATGTAGATACTCCTGAACAGATTTTCGAGATAATTGAATTGTACAACCTGCACATGAACGCTCAGCAGAAGCATCAGAAAGCTCAAACGCTTGTTCAACAGATAAATGCTCCAGACCTTCTATCTCCAATATACGTCCAGAAAATTGATTAATTTTTCCTGTTTTTGTTACAGTGAGAAGTCCTTCTTTAATAGCATAGTATGGAATAGAATGTACTAAATCACGTAATGTAATTCCTGGTTGCATTTCCCCTTGAAAACGTACTCTAATAGATTCAGGCATATCAAGTGGCATTACACCAGTTGCAGCTGCAAATGCAACCAAACCTGAACCGGCAGGAAAAGAAATTCCTAGTGGAAAACGAGTATGTGAATCACCCCCTGTACCTACAGTATCAGGTAAAAGCATTCGATTTAACCAAGAATGAATCACTCCATCTCCTGGGCGCAAAGAAACACCAGCACGATTCATAATAAAATCTGGTAATGTATGATGTGTTTCTAAGTCTACTGGTTTTGGATAAGCTGAAGTATGACAAAAAGACTGCATAACAAGGTCTGAAGAAAAACCGAGACAAGCAAGATCTTTTAATTCATCACGAGTCATAGGGCCGGTAGTATCTTGAGAACCTACTGTTGTCATTTTAGGTTCACAGTAAGTGCCTGGATAAATACCATCTACATTACATGCTTTTCCAACTATTTTTTGAGCAAGGGTATAACCTTTTCTTATATTTTCTGACTTGACAGGATAATGAAATATTTCTGAAGCTTTCATTCTAAGGGCTTGACGTGCTTTATTAGTTAAACTACGACCAATAATTAATGGGATGCGTCCTCCCGCACGTACCTCATCAATGAGTGTATCTGTTTTTAGATGAAAATTTGTTAGTAATCTATTACTAATATGGTCATAGATTTTACCTTCAAATGGATAAATATCAATTATATCACCCATGTTTAGTTTATTCACATCAAGTTCAATTGGCAATGCACCAGAGTCTTTCATTGTATTAAAAAATATTGGTGCTATTTTTCCAGCAAATACATAACCTCCTGAACGCTTATTCGGTATATTTGGAATATCATTTCCCATAAACCACAATATTGAGTTAGTTGCAGATTTACGTGATGAACCAGTACCGACAACATCACCTACATAAACTAGTTGATAACCTTTTTTTTTTAATAAGTTAATTTGTTTAATAGGACCAATAACACCTTCTTGATCTGGTTTAATTCCTTCACGGCTATTTTTTAGCATAGATAATGCATGAAGAGGTATATCAGGACGCGACCAAGCATCTTGAGCTGGTGATAAATCATCAGTATTTGTTTCTCCTGATACCTTAAATATAGTGAGGGTAACTTTTTTTTGTAATTTAGGTTTGGATAGGAACCATTCTGCATTAGCCCAAGAGTGTAAAATTTTCTGTGCAAATTTGTTTCCTGATTTTGCTTTTTCTTCTATGTCATAGAAAGCATCAAATATAAGTATCGTTTGAGATAATTCTTTAGCAGCAATAGGTGCTAGAGTATTATGTTCTAACAAACTAATTAATGGCTGAATATTATAACCACCTTGCATTGTGCCTAGAAGCTTAGCTGCTTTTGATTTGCTTATAATTGGAGAACTAACTTCACCTTTTATGATAGCTGAAAGAAAGGCAGCTTTAACATAGGCAGCTTCATCTACACCTGGAGGAACTCTATTTTCTAATAAATCAAGAATGAATTCCTCTTCACCATGAGGGGGATTTTTTAATAGTGTAATGAGTGCATCAACTTGTTTGGCATCTAAAGGTTTAGGTACTATTCCTTGTTTAGCACGAGACTCAACATGTTTTCGATAGGTTTTGAGTATAAGTGTATTTCTCATTGCACTTTCTCCCTTATAGTTAAAACTGATAAATTAGATATTTTGAAATAAATTTGTTTTTTATATATCCTCTTCTAGTTTGATGCTAGCAACAATTGACAAGAAAGAAAACTAAGAGATAAAGCATAGCAAACTAAACTTAATAACTCACCAAAGAAATAATTATAAACAAAAAATATTCGTTAATCTAATTAGTTACGATGATAAGTTGACCTTGTAGATTTTGTTATTTTTTCGATATTGTTGCAATTACTTCCTATGTGATATGATTTTAATTAAAGAATATCAAGTAAAAAAGATATTATGAAAATCCTCATTGATGAAGGAATGCCTTATGCTAGACAATTATTTAGTCAGTTAGGTGAAGTGATTTTAAAACCGGGAAGAAGCTTAACTGCAGAGGACCTGGTGGATATTGATGCATTAATGATTCGTTCTATTACTAAAGTTGATAAAGTATTGCTAAAAAAAATCAATAAATTAAAGTTTATTGGAACTGCAACTTCAGGTGTAGATCATGTAGATCAACAGTTACTTAAGGAGAAAGGAATATTTTTTACTGCTGCATTTGGTTGTAATAAAGTAGGTGTTGCAGAGTATGTTTTTAATCTTTTAATGTTTTTATCGCAACAGTATGGTTTTTCTATTTTTGATAAGACAATAGGTATTGTTGGTGCAGGTCGAATTGGTTCGTATTTGGCTCATTCATTAGATAGCATTGCTGTTAAGATTTTGATGAATGATCCAATAAAACAAGAACAAGGTGATCAACGTAGATTAGTTATGCTTGAAGAGCTTTTAGAACGCTCTGATATAATCACGCTGCATATACCAATAACTGTAGGTGGAAAATATCCAACATATCATTTGATTAATGATGTAATACTTAGTAAATTTCGTAGTGATCAAATATTGATTAATACAGCAAGAGGAGCAATTATTGATAATTCTGCTTTAAAAAAAAGACTACTAAGAAAAGATGGTTTTATTGCTGCGCTTGATGTTTTTGAGTTTGAACCATATATTGATGAGCAATTATTGTCTTTATTGGCATTTGCTACTCCTCATATTGCTGGTTATACTCTAGAAGGAAGTGCTCGAGGTACTAGCATGATTTTTAATAGATTTGCTAAGTTTCTTGATAGAAATTTTCATGTAGAATCTCATGAGTTATTATCAGGTTCTCCTATATCAAGGATTCGATTGAATACTTCTTGGAACGAAATAATATTGCATAATTTAACTCAGTTTGTTTGTAATATGCATCAAGCTGATCTATTATTCCGTAGAGAGTTTTGTAGAACAGTTTCATTTGATGAGATGCGTAAGAAATATTTAGATAGGCGGGAGTATAGTTCAGTTAGTATAACCGGTAGTATTGGATGTAATTTGCAACCATTAGCTGATTTGGGCTTCCGAGTTAAGTAAATTTAATATCAGAATGAGAGTTTAAATTTAGTTTTAGTACTTTTGTTAAGAATTTTTTATTTAGTTTTTTTTAAGCAAATAAAGGCAATCTTTTTCTAAAAAAAGATATATTTAGAATTTAGAAATAGTTTAAGGTTTTTCAAAAAATCGAAACAAATAAGTTATATTTAAATGCATGATGAGTAGTGGTTTTTCTTCATCATGTTTCTCAAATGCAATATTCCTTTTCTTTATTCCATGAATATACATAAGAGTCTTTGGTTAGTTTCATTAATGCGTAATAAATTGTCTTATATGTGAGTATAATCATCTTTAATATAAAACTGTTTATTTTAGAGCTTTCAGTTTTTATAATCGTGGTAAGTTTTAGCATGTTAGAATATATCCATTTATAACGGTTTAACTGGTTATAATTATCCTTGGAGATATAATAGTAATGAATGCCACTCAAATAGTTGAAACTAATAGTAATTCTTCGACTTTTTTAAACTCTAAATCTAAACTCGTAAGTTCTTTTGTGAATTTCATAATCTTGTATTTTTAATACGAGAATCTCATTTCATTTTTTTATTAAGCAAATGGTTTTTGGACTTACATATGTGTCAACTTTTAAAGCATGTTCTATTGCTCTTAGCTTTCATAGATATCATCTATATCTCCACAGTTCATTCGAAGAGCATCAATATTACAGGTCCTGACAATGAAGCAGAATCTTATTCTCATTCGAGTGCCAGTTTCAGTCAATCTATATTTTATGGTCCAACGACTGAATTAGATACTTTATGGAGCATAGCAACTAAAGTTCGTCCTTCTTCTAATGTAACTATTCAACAAACTGTATTGGCTCTTTACCAGCTAAACCCTGATATGTTTGAAAATAGAAATATTCATAAGTTACGCTTTGGTAGTACTATTCGAATCCCTTCATTAGAACAAATTCGTGATGTGTCAAATCAAGAAGCAACTAGAATTATCGCATTGCATAAAGAAATACATAAAAATTATGTTAAGTCATTAAGAATCACACCTAAAATTAATAGTACTATAAAAGATATACCTCGCGATATTGTATTCAATAATGCTGAAGAAAAGAAAGTAGATATTCCTTATGAGGAAGAAGAAAAAAGGGAGGTTAAAGAAAAGATACCAATTAATCTTTTTCAATTACAAGGTAGCTTTTTGTCCTTAGAGGAAAAGAATCATCAGATGGGTTTGATAGTAAGCGACCTTCAAGATGAAATAAATCTACTAAAGCACGAGTTGAGTGAAAAATTAGAAACATTATTGCATGAAAAATATAACAATTTTATTGAAAGTGGGGGAAAATCAAAGTTATCCCTCTATGAATTATTTCCTAATATTTGGTTTTTAGTAGCTTTGGCTACTATTCCTGGATTATCCATTGGGTTAATAACAATTGCATTTATAAATCGTAATTTGAAGAAGAAAAAGGAAATATCAGAAGAACAATATATAGGGAATATAAGCAAAGATAGTTCGATAGATGATAATATGAATGATGAACAGTTGGAGGTAAGGAAAATTTCTAATAAATCTAAAGAAGAAAACAATTTTAAAAATGCAGAAGAATCAAAGCTGGAATTAGAAGAAGAACCAAAGATAAATCCAGAAGAAGAATCAAATCTAGAATTAGAAGAAGAACCAAAGATAAATCCAGAAGAAGAATCAAAGCTAGAATTAGAAGAAGAACCAAAGATAAATCC
>NZ_JGVJ01000012.1:0-64519 GCF_000731785.2 Candidatus Photodesmus anomalopis | reverse complement strand
GTCAGAAACAACTTGACACGCCTTAATTCCTAATATAAATAAAATTATTATAATAAAAATATAAATAAATAGAGATAACTGAACTAAAATAAAGAGAAAAGGTATTGAAACCAAAGTACCTATAGTTCCAGGACTTATAGGAGATAAGCCACTATAAAATCCTGTTGCAATAAAATGCCAAAAACATTTAGAAGAAATAGGGGAGAAAAAACTACTCATGCTTTACCTTAAAATGGTCGTAACCATCTAACGTCCAGTTAAGAAGTTTTCCTTGGTTATGCAACTGAAATATCCCTGATTGTTTGATTTTACCAATACAAGATACCTTTACACCTAGATGTACTAAGCGCTGTTCGAGCATTTTTTTTTTCTGATCTGGAACAGTAAAACATAATTCATATTCTTCTCCACTACTTAATGCATACTTCCAAGCTCGAGATATACAGCCAACAAATTTAATAAGTTCAGGTGATACTGGCAATAATGATACATCAATTGAGGCACCAACTTGAGAACGTTCAAGAATATGATTTATATCAAGAATAAGACCATCTGAAATATCAATAGCTGCACTTGCGATATCCAATAACATTTTTCCAACTAGCACTCGAGGAGTTGAAAGATAATGTCTTCTTTCTAATTCTTTAGCAAATGGATGCTTTCTTAATGCAGTATCTAAAATTACACTTAGGCCAGCTTTACTATCACCTAAATTACCAGTTACATAGATCCAATCACCAATAGCAGCACCACTCCGCTTTAAGGCTTTATTTTTTGGTAAAAAACCTTGTACAGTTAAAGTTAAACTTAATGAACCTTTTGTAGTATCACCACCAATTAGCTGAATACCAAAATGATTCGCTATTTTAAAAAATGAATCACAAAATGGTGTTAGCCAAGCTTCATAGAAATCTGGAATAGTTAAAGCAAATGAGCACCAACTAGGTGTAGCTCCCATTGCAGCTAAATCACTAATAGAAGATGATAATGCTTTATGTGCAACTAAAGCAGGATCAGCAGTTGATAAAAAGTGAGTCCCAGCAACAAGCGTATCCGTACTAATCGCAATTAAAAAGTTCTCGGGAGCCTGTACTAATGCACAATCATCTCCTAAAGAAAGGATAACATCACTACGATTAGATTGACGGCTAGAAAAAAAATCATTAATTAAATTAAATTCACTGGACATATACTTTAGGGGAATACATATTAATTAATAAATGTAAGAAATATCACTGAACATGACTAACTTTATCAAGTATCCCATTCACAAATTTATAGCTATCCTCTGCAGCAAATAATTTGGCTAGTTCGATTGCTTCATTTATCACTACTTTGTAGGGAATACTACAATACTTCATTTCATATATAGCAATTCTAAGTAATGCTAATTCCATCATGCCTAAGTCTTTGATTGAACGAGATAAATATGGGTAAATCCAGCGATCCAATTCTAGATGGCTTAATATAACACCTGATAATATACGGCGAAAATAAGTGACATCTGTCTCCGGCATAGAGAGAGAAGGTTCTAACGCGTGATATTTTTCCTCTTCATATTTATCAGCAGATAAAAAGTGCTTTTCAATTATAGAAAGATCAAACCTAGTGATCTGCCAGGAATAAATAGCTTGCAAAGCAAATTGACGTGCATTTCGACGAGAAACAGCTTTCACAGGTCCCTCACAAAGAATTAATTTTTGATAAAACATCAATCATCTCAAGAAGACTTAATGCAGCTTCTGCACCTTTGTTTCCAGCTTTAGTCCCTGCTCGTTCAATTGCCTGATCAATTGTATCAACAGTTAAAACACCAAATGCTATTGGAATACCGTATTGCAAAGATATTTTTGCTAAGCCTGAATTACATTCTGAACATACATATTCAAAATGTGGAGTTCCACCTCTTATTACTGTACCAAGCGATACAATTCCATCATATTGATCTACTTGAGCTATCTTTTGGGCAACAAGAGGGAGTTCTATCGCACCAGGACAATACACTGCAGTAATTTTCTCTTCACTGATTTGCCCATAACGCTTTAAAACGTCAACTGCACCAGAAAGAAGACTTTCATTAACAAAACTATTGAAACGAGAAATAATAACAGCAATCTGTGCATTTGATGAGGAAAAAACGCCTTCAATAATTTTCATAAATTAAATTTCTCTACTTTAATTCTTGGTGTTATAAATTAACAACTCTCAAAAATAAAAAAATAATCATTCGTAAATATACTCAACAACACTTAAACCAAAAGCTGAAAGTGCACGGTATTTTTGAGGAGTCGAAGCAAGTAAACGCATATTGCTGACCCCTAAATCTGATAAAATTTGTGATCCTATACCAACTCTTCGTGAATTATCTTGCTTTTTAACTTGTACAAGATTTAAGTTGCCTTCATCTTGTTTTGAAAACAATTTTGTACGATGAATTAAAAAATCACTAGTTCCTCCACTGCCAAGAATAACCAAGATACCACCATCCTCAGCTATTCTCATCATCGCTTGATCGATATTCCAAGCAGATTCTGTCTTATTACGAGTACTGTGCAAAATATCACTGAAAAAATCTTGAATATGAACACGAACAAGAGGAATATTTTTCTTTAAAGATCCTTTTTTTAGCGCATAGTGTAACTCGCTGTTTATTGTATCACGAAAAACAAACAATTCAAATTGTCCAAATTTTGTTGGTAATTTACATTCAGCTACACGCTCAATAGTAGTTTCTGTATTATTCCGGTATTCAATTAGATCTGTTATTGTCCCTAGTTTAATATCATGCTTCTGAGAAAATTTCTCTAAATCTGGGCGACGAGCCATAGTACCATCTTCATTGAGAATTTCTACAATTACGGAAGCAGCTTCAAAACCTGCTAAACGAGCTAAATCACAACCAGCTTCAGTATGCCCAGCTCGAGTTAATACACCACCATTTTGAGAAATTAATGGAAAAATATGACCAGGTTGAACAAGATCAGTAGGTCTTGCATTTTTAGCAACAGCAGCTTTCACAGTCATAGCACGATCAGCTGCAGAAATACCAGTTGTTACACCCTTTGCAGCTTCAATTGAAATAGTAAAATTAGTAGTATATGGAGCATTATTATTTTGCACCATAGGGGGCAAACCTAAATATTCACAGCGCTCTTTTTCTAAAGTTAAGCAAATCAATCCACGACCATGCATTGCCATAAAATTAATTGCTTCTGGAGTAATTAGCTCTGCTGCTATAATTAGATCACCTTCATTTTCACGGGATTCATCGTCCATTAAAATAACCATTTTCCCCAGACGAATATCTTCAATAATTTCTTGTGTTTTACTTATTGACATAGTCTGCTCCTATGAGTACCCTTATCCGCTATACATCCCTAACGAATAAAATTCTATACCTAAATTGGTAGACAGATTTTTATTACTCATCTCAGTTCTTATAAAAGCTATAGCAGGGAATAGCTAAGTAGTTGATTCCTAAGTTAGAGTTAAAGCTAGCTCTAGCTTTAACTTAGAAAGACTAAAAACTAGGTTAGTTTTGCTGCTAGCCCTAAATAATAATAGTGAAAAAAACATTTGCGCGCAAAGTAACCAAGTATAAGTATAAGTATAGTTTGACCCTAATATTGTAAATTCATTTGTATTTATGATAGACTAAAAATCAACTGAATTAGAGTTTTTTTTTGACTTAATCGTTGCAATAATGCGAATATCCTCACCTATCTGTCGAATATCTGAAAAACGTAGCTCTAGAATATCAGAAATTTTTTTTATACTTAATTCTCCAAATAAACCAAGACTATCATTACCCATTATTTTAGGTGCTAAATATAATACTAGCTCATCAATCAAATCCAATTTTATTAATGAATTTGCTAATGTTTGACCAGCTTCTACCCAAAGTTCATTGATGCTATGTTCTTTAGCTAGAAACATAAGCATTCTTACTAGATCAAATTGTTTATTTATATTAATAGGAATGTTAATATTCCCTGGCAATGAATTTACAATAAATAAAGGACCACCAAATGTTTTGAACAAATTTAAATTATCATGTAATTTTTCTGAATAATCCAAAATAACACGAAGAGGCTGACGAACTTTTGATTGAGGTAAGTGAGCCCTAATAGATTCTGGAAGCTCACTCCATCGAACATTAAGTGATGCATTATCATTAATTACAGTTTTACTAGTTGATAAAATTGCACTAGATCTAGCACGAAAACCTTGAACATCTCTTCTAGCGTGTACAGAAGTAATCCATTGACTTCTTCCATTAAATAATGCAGTCTTCCCATCAATACTAGCTGCCATTTTTAACCTTATAAATGGCATTCCAGTCTTCATCCGTTTTATAAAACCAACATTTAAAGCTTCAGCATCAGATTGAAGTAATCCAACTTCTACTTCTATACCTGATTTTTTTAATATTAATATGCCTCGTCCAGATACTTTAGGATTTGGATCTTGCATTGCACACACAACTTTTATTACTTTAGCTTTAATAAGAGCTTTAACGCATGCGGGAGTCTTACCATAATATGAACATGGTTCTAAAGTAACATAAACTGTTGCACCAATAGCTTGATGACCAGCAACATTTAAGGCATGAATTTCAGCATGGTAACTTCCGGCTTGATAATGAAACCCTTCTCCTACTATTTTTCCATCTTTCATAATGACGCAACCAACATTAGGATTAGGATCCGTTGTATAAAATCCGCGTTTTGCTAATTCAATTGCTCTTAACATCATTTGATGATCTACATATGAAAACTGTTTCATATTAATTAAAGTATATCTAAATTGATTCAACATGTTAGCATTTTATAGTAACTTAAATGCTTTACTGATTAAATAAATAAAAACTTGTACGTTTAATAAATTAATGCTAGTAAATATATTTAATTTTCTCAACTCAACTAGTTTGGTCTTAATTAAAAAACCTTGCTTCCTGGGTCTATCAAGATAAAAATGACTATAATGAGATAAGCTTATAAAATTTAATAAATAACTCTAAGTTTGTAGAAAAGTATTAGTGATGATATTATTAGAATATAGCTTAGTTATATTAATTCACATTATTGAGCGATTGACTTGATTCTTGAAGTTATTTTTATCTGAGATAAGACGTTAATTTTAGATTTCATCATAGTAATATGGAAATTGTGAATAGACAGATATAAAAAAAGTAGCAGTTGGAACCATTGAACAGCAAATATTATTCGTTATGAATAATATTTAAGATTTTTAAAACTAAACCGTTATCTTAACTACTACGAAGAAGGTTACTTTATTATTTTTTAAAACAATTGGAGAGATACTATGGCAGTAAGTGTAAATACAAACGTATCAGCAATGACAGCACAGCGTTATCTAAATAATGCAGACAATGCTCAAAAGATATCAATGGAACGTTTATCTTCTGGCTTTAAGATTAATAGTGCTAAAGATGATGCAGCAGGCCTTCAAATTTCAAATCGTTTAAATGTACAAAGTCGTGGTCTGGATGTTGCTATACGTAATGCAAACAATGGTATTTCTATTGCACAAATTGCTGAAGGAGCGATGAAAGAAACAACTAATATTTTGCAACGCATGCGTGATCTATCTCTACAATCAGCTAATGGTTCTAACTCTAAATCAGAGCGTATCGCTATACAAGATGAAGTGAGATCTCTTAATGATGAGTTAAATCGTATTGCTGAAACAACATCTTTTGGTGGTAATAAGCTACTTAATGGAAATTTTTCTACTAAATCTTTTCAAATTGGAGCAAACAATGGTGAAGCAGTAATGCTTAGTCTTAATAACATGCGTAGTGATAACTCTGAAATGGGTGGCACTAGCTATAAAGCAAATAATGGGAAAAGTAAAGATTGGTCTATACAGGCTGAGAGGAATGATTTGGCAATTACTTTAACAGACAAAGAAGGTCAGGAGCAAATCATTAATATAGAAGCTAAAATTGGAGATGATATTGAAGAGTTAGCAACCTATATAAACGGGCAAACAAATATGGTAAAAGTTTCTGTGAATGAGAATGGAGAATTACAAATATTTGCTGGTAGTGATAAAGTAGTAGGAGAAGTTTCTTTTAGTGGAACCCTTGCTGATGAATTCGATATGCAAATAGGCAAAAAGGTAGTAGTTAATGCTATTGATGTAACATCTGTAGGTGGTGCACAAGAGTCTGTTGGAATTATTGATTCTGCACTACAATATGTAGATAGCCATCGAGCAGAGCTAGGTGCTTTCCAAAACCGTTTAGAACATGCTATAACTAACTTGGAAAACATTAATGAAAATGTAAATACTTCTAAAAGTCGATTAAAAGATACTGATTTTGCAAAAGAAACTACTGCACTGACTAAATCCCAAATTTTATCTCAAGCTTCAAGTTCTATTCTTGCACAAGCTAAGCAGGCACCGAATGCAGCGTTAAGTTTACTTGGATAAATTTATATTTCATTTCTTAGTTATCAGTTGCATGAATGAATAAGCACCACTAAAAAACCTAGCCATCATTACATTATTTTGGCTAGGTTTTTTAAAAGGTTTCATAAGATAAACATATTTAAACGGGAAAAGCTTCGAAATTAATTATTATTATGTAAGTCACTATTTAATTGTACTACAAGATTATTTTTTAGACATTCAATTTGACCAGTAATAGAATTACGACGAAATAACAAATCAGGAACATTCGAAAGAGTATATGCTTTCACAACTTTTACTCTTTTATGTAAGGTATTTAGAATTAATACTTTTGAACCTGCAGTCAAATATAAACCAGCTTCAATAATACAACGATCACCTAGTGGAAAACCAATACCTGAATTAGCACCTAACAATGCATTCTTACCAATAGAAATAACTGAACAACCTCCTCCAGATAGTGTACCCATTATGGAAGCACCACCACCTATATCAGTTCCAACACCTATTATTACACCTGAAGAAATACGACCTTCCACCATATTCATACCAAGAGTACCCGCATTAAAATTAATAAAACCTTCATGCATAACAGTTGTCCCTTTACCTAAATAGGCTCCAAGTCGAACACGAGATGCATCTGCAATGCGAACTCCAGAAGGAACAATATAATCTACCATTTTTGGGAATTTATCTATGCAATTTACAGTTAAAGAATTTCCTTGCCCCCGTGCTTTAATTTGATATTCAACCAACTCTGGAAGATCAATAGGTCCCTTATTTGTCCAAGCTATATTATGCAATAATGCAAAGATACCATCTAATATAACATTATTAGGTTTAACTAAACGGTGTGAAATTAGTTGCAATTTTAAAAAAACTTCAGCTATAGACTCAGGTTTTTTATCTACTTCAAGAGCAACTAAAATAAAAGATTGATTAGGTAGTAGAGATTTCTCTGAAAAACCTATACTTCTATTATTACTATATGTTTTGAATGTATTTGCTAATTTATCAGCTTGAAGATTAGAAAGCTCAATAACAGTATTACCTTTCCAAAAATAAGTGACTTCTTTTGCTGAATTAACTAAACAATCACTTGGTTTAAGAATAGGCTGAGGGAAAAATGCTTCAATTATCTTTCCATCACGATTTTTGGTAGCAATACCGAAAGCTAATGAAAAGTAAGACATGTCTAATTCTCCATATAAACTAACTATCAAAAAAAAACTACCTAAAAATAACATTTATGCAAGTAAAAAGCCCGAATAAAAATCCGGACCTTAAATCTTTTTATTAATAAAGGATATCACTTAGAAGATGCTATCTATCTAAATCTTTTATATATTTAGATAAAAATTGTGCAACACCTATTGGAGACGCTTTCATACCAGTCTTTCCTTCCTTCCATTGAGCTGGACAAACTTCACCATTTTGTTCATGAAAATTTAAAGCATCTACCATACGTAACATCTCATCAATATCACGTCCTAGTGGAAGATCATTAATTACTTGATGACGTATAATCTGGTTCTCATCTATTAAAAAAGAAGCACGGAATGCTACACCTTCTACTGAATATTCTACTCCATATCCTTTACAAATCTCATGTTTAATATCAGCAACTAAAGGATACTTCACTGGACCAATACCACCATCCTTAATAGCTATCTTACGCCACGCATTATGAGAAAACTGAGAATCTATAGATACACCAATTACCTCTACACCTTTTTCTTTAAAAAGATGAAACCGTTTATCAAATGCAATCAGCTCTGATGGACAAACAAAAGTAAAATCCATCGGATAAAAGAAAAGAACTGATTTCTTACCTTTCGTAAATTCAAAAAAATTAAAATCATTAATAATTTCTCCATTTCCTAACACTGCTGCTGAAGTAAAATCAGGAGCCTTGCATCCAACTAATACCATTTTTTATCTCCTAAATATAAATAAATAACCAAGGAATAATATAACTTAAGCATATCCCCTTCCTTTTATTATATTGTATCAGAAGATTATGATACAGTTCGTAGCACTTAAAGACTAGTAACACTAAACAAAATACGACATTTTAGTGATGCCGATAGAAAATATTATGAAATATTCTAGCTTACTTACCTGTATTGTTCCTCTCATTGTATCATGTTCTTCTATTCAGCAAGAAACACAGATTAACTTTTCACCTCAAATAATACTAAATAAAATTGACCCAACTAAAAAGAATACTTTTTTTTTAATAAGCAAAGATACAAGGCTAACACAGTACATTGGATTAGTTGAAAAATCTTTTTTTAATTCTAAAAAAAACTTATCCATACTAAACAAAACATACGTATCACTGTTGAAAACCTCCTTATAACACAATTCAACGCACAAGGATTTCATCACCAAATAAACAGCCAAAATATAATTGAAATGGAAATTCAAGAAGTGCTTATCAGACTAAAAAGACATATGTTACAAAATAGAATAAATGCTAAATCAACCATTCTGATCACCGCTAAAACACCGATAGGTAAATTAATAAAGACTTACAATGCTAAAATAGAAAGAACATTCGTTCTTAATGAAGTAAATAATACAATTGAAACAATACTAAACGAAATGATAAGTATAGTTTTAATGAAAATATATACTGATTATGAATTACAAGACTATATGAGAAAATATTTCTAACTATTTTTCATATCATACGAATGCATATTTTTTATTAGATTTTATCTAATAAAAAATGAAGATGTATTATCCATAGTAGATTTGTCTGTTAAATAATTTTATTACAGTTAACTGTTCCATCAAATAATTATTACAAAATAATTCTGCTTTTTCAGTAAAATCGTTGATGTTACATATCAAGTTTTTTAGTAGTAATACAATTTTTATTAATAAAAATGCTATACTCAAGCAAAATATCATTCAGGAAGAATATTTATGATCATTGTAACTGGTGGTGCTGGTATGATTGGTAGCAATATTATTAAAGCACTCAACAGAAGAAATATAACAAATATTTTAGTTGTAGATGATTTTAAAAATGGCAAAAAATTTCGAAATCTAGTAGACCTTGATATTAGTGACTATCTAGACCGTAATGATTTTTTATTGAAAATTACAGCTAACAAAAAAACTTTAGGTCAAATTGACGCTATTTTTCATGAAGGTGCATGCGCTGTAACTACAGAATGGGATGGTCACTACATGATGTTGAATAACTATGAGTATTCAAAAAAGCTACTTCATTATTCATTAGAATATAAAATTCCTTTCCTCTATGCATCTTCATCTGCTACTTACGGTAAAAAAAAGGTATTTATTGAAAATAAAGAATATGAAGGAGCTATTAATGTTTATGGATACTCTAAGCAACAATTTGATAATTATGTTCGAAAAATATGGGAAACATCTAAAATTAATAATGAAAAGTTATCACAAATAACTGGCTTTCGTTACTTTAATGTTTATGGACCTCATGAACAACATAAAAATTCAATGGCTTCAATTATTTTTCATTTTAATCGTCAAATAAATTCAGGAGAAACTTTAAAAATATTTGAAGGTAGTAAAAAATTTCAACGAGATTTTGTATATGTAGAAGATGTAGCTGAAGTCAATTTATGGTTTATGAAAAATAAAATATCTGGTATTTTCAATGTAGGAACAGGCAAGGCCACATCGTTTTATAACATAGCTAAAACAATGGTTGAATACTATGGAAAAGGTGAGATTGAAACTATTCCATTTCCAGAACATTTAAAAGATTCTTACCAAAGTTTTACTGAAGCAAACTTAACAAAACTTCGTTCAATTGGTTGTAAGCATAAATTCAAAACAGTCAAAGAAGGTATATTAGAATATATGAAAATTATTAATAGGAAATAAATTTCCTGATTTTTTTGGGAATAAATAAAGAGGAAATAAATTTTTTAATTAACAAAATGCTTTTTTGTTATACCTAATTTTAGTGCTAATGATGATGCAATATAAATTGAGGAATAGGTACCAATAATGATACCAAGACAAAGGGCAATCGCAAAACCATAAAACGTAGTACCACCATATGTGAATAATGCGATAACTACGAATAAGGTAGTTCCAGAAGTAATCAAAGTACGATTTAGTGTTTGAGTGATTGAATTATTGATTATGTCATCTGGCGACAAGGTTAAATTTGGTTTGTAATTGCAGTTTTCTCGAATGCGATCAAAAATAACAACAGTATCATTAAGTGAATATCCAATTACTGTTAGCAACGCTGCAATAATTGTCAAATCGACCTCAATTTGCATTATAGAAAATATACCTAGTGTGATTATCAAGTCATGCACTAACGCTAATATAGCTCCTATTGCTAGACGCCATTCAAAACGAATTGAAACGTACAATAATATGCAGATTAATGAAAAAATTATAGCAAGAATACCAGATTCTTTTAATTCATTACCTACAACTGGCCCAATAAATTCAACCCGGCGAATTTTTACGTTTTCATCATTACCATGTTTAAGAGCATTCAGGACTTGAATTCCTAAATCCTGATTATGATCTGACTGAAACCGGATCATTATATCATGAGAAGAACCTAAATGTTGCACAATTACATTATTATTAAAAAAATCTTTTTCATTTAAAATAGACCGTACGCTAGCTAAATTCACTGGATTTTTAAATCTAACTTCAACTAATGTACCACCAGTAAAATCTAAACCTAAATTTAACTGCCTAGTTAAAATAGAGAAAATAGAAATAACTATTATTGAGATAGAGAAAAAAGATGAAACCTTTATCCAACGCATAAAGTCTATGCTCTTTCTTTCTAATTTCATAATTTGAAACATTATAGCTCCTAATTTTAGATAGAAAGTTTACTAATATTTCTACTACCATAAAGCAAATTTACAATACAACGTGTACCTATAATTGCTGTGAACATTGAAGTTAAAATACCAATCGATAATGTTATAGCGAAACCTTTTATTACGCCAGTACCAATAACAAATAAAACTACTGCAGTAATTAATGTTGTTAAATTAGCATCAGTAATAGTACTAAATGCATTTTTATAACCATAGTGAATAGCTTGCTGAGGATTACAACCATTACGTAACTCTTCTCTAATTCTTTCAAATATTAATACGTTAGCATCAACTGCCATACCAACAGTTAATAGAATACCTGCAATGCCTGGTAATGTCATAGTTGCACCAGGTATCATTGACATTATTCCAATAATCAGAACTAAATTGCTAACTAGTGCTATATTTGCAATCAAGCCAAACTTACGGTAATAAAATAAGGTAAATAATATCACTGACAAAAACCCACAAACGCATGCCATAATCCCTTTTTTTATATTTTCCTTACCCATAGAGGCACCAATAGTACGTTCTTCAATAATTGAAATAGGGGAATTTAAAGTTCCAGCACGAAGTAACAAAGCAAGGTTTCGTGCTTCTGAAATAGAGCGGATACCAGTAATACGAAAATTACGTCCTAACACTGATTGTATGCTTGCTTGATTAATAATCTTTTCATGCTTAGTTAAAATTCTTTTTTCAGAAAATTTATCAATATCGCTCTCATATTCGGTAAATACAGTTGCTATTAATTTCCCAATATTATGACGGGAGAATGTTAGCATTTTTTCTCCACCCTGTTGATCTAATGAAATATTTACCTCGGGACGACCATATTGATCTACAATTGCATTAGCATCAATAATACTTGAACCATCTAGAATAACAGCTTTTTTTAATACTATAGGATAACCGTGCTGGTCTTGTTTAATTTCACTATCCATTGGCACTTTATTAACAGAAAAAGTTTCATCATTATCAACCTCACGAAATTCAAGAACAGCTGTTGCACCTAGAATTTGTTTTGCATGTGCTATATCTTGTACGCCTGGTAACTCAACCACAATCCGACTTAATCCTTGTCGGTAAACTAATGGTTCTGAAACTCCTAGCTCATCAATTCGATTACGTAAAATAACAATATTCTGTTCAACCGCATTATTACGAATTTCTTTTAAATAACCTTCAGTAAAAGTGGCTAATATTGAAAAACGATTATCAATACTTGAATCAATAAAGGTCATATTAGGGTATTTTAACTTAAGCGATTGTTTTGCTTTAATTAATTGCTTCTTATCATAAAATAAAATCTCTAATGAACTTTTATTATCTAAAAGATGAATTCTCTGGTACCGAACCTTTTTTTCACGTAATTCACTACGGAATTCTTCTTTTCTTTGAGTAGTAATCTTCATTATTCCTTCATCAATCTCGACTTCCATTAAAAAATGGACACCTCCACGAAGATCTAAACCAAGCTTCATTGGATTTGCGCCAATTGCTTTCAACCAATTAGGTGAAGAGGAAACAAGCTTTAAAGAAACAATTTGATTTTTACCAAGTACTTCACTGATAATTTTTCGAGCATCACTTTGGTTATTCTCATCATTAAAAAAATTAACAAGAATTGCCCCATCCTTTATAGAAATAGACTTATAAGCAAGATTATGCTGACTTAGGGAAGAACGAATAGTATCTACTAACGATAAATCTAAAGGTACTCCTTGTTTCTCTTTGATTTGAATAGAAATACTCTCACTATATAGATTTGGAAGTGCATATAAAGATATAATAGAAAATAGGAAAAGTACTAATAAATATTGCCATAATGAATAACGATTGAGCAAATCCTCCTCCCACAAAACTATTCTATAAAGATTTTAATGTCCCTTTTGGTAATAAGGTAGTAATAAAACTTTTCTGAATAAGAACTTCATTATTCTCATTTAATTTAATTGAAACACAATCACTATTTTCTGATATTTTTATTATTTTACCAACTAATCCACCACTTGTAAGTACTTCATCACCTTTAGTAATTGAGGAGATAAGTTTTTTATGCTCTTTAATGCGTTTAGATTGAGGACGGTAAATTAAAAAGTAGAAAACTAAAGCAAATACACCTAGCATAATCAACATTTCATAACCAGAACCAGATGTATAGCCTTTTGCCTCTGCATGAACTTGAGGAATAAACATTTATTTTCACCAGTATTTCTCATGGCAACCTAGATTGGGTCTTAATTTTAACTTTTCAAGGAATATAAATCTCTAATTGTGATCAATATTCAAAAAAATAGGATGAATAGATAGCTCTTTTAAAATTCATTGCTAATTAAATTCTGGTACGTTTTTATTTTGAGACAAATAAAAATTTTCTACAAATAAATTAAAATAATTTTCATTAATTGCTCTACGAATATCTTTCATTAAACGTTGATAATAATGCAAATTATGAATAGTATTTAAACGCATACCTAATATTTCTTTGCAACGATCTAGATGATGTAAATAAGATATTGAATAATTTTGGCAAGTATAACAATCACAATTTGGATCAATTGGCTTGTTATCCATTTTATGTTTTGCATTACGAAGTCTGATTATACCAGTATCTATGAATAAATGACCATTACGGGCATTTCTTGTTGGTATAACACAGTCAAACATATCAACTCCACGACGAACACCCTCAACTAAATCTTCAGGTTTCCCTACTCCCATCAAATAACGCGGTTTATTTTCTGGAAGTAAAGTACAAGTATGATCTAGTACACGATACATGACAGATTTAGATTCTCCTACAGACAAACCACCAATGGCGTAACCATCAAAACCAATCTTTACTAATTCTTTAACTGAAATATCACGTAACTCATTATAAATACTACCTTGGACAATTCCAAATAATGAGTTGGTATTACCAATCTTATTAAAATGAATACGAGAGCGCTGTGCCCAACGTAACGACATTCTCATTGAGTTATTTGCATCCTCATATGTTGTTGGGTAAGGTGTACATTCATCGAAAATCATTACAATATCGGAACCCAAGTTTTTTTGAATTTCCATAGATTTTTCAGCACTTAAAAAAATCTTATTACCATTTACTGGATTACGAAAATAGACACCATCTTCAGTTACTTTACGAATAGCAGAAAGACTAAATACCTGAAAACCACCAGAATCGGTTAAAATAGGACGCTTCCAGTTCATAAAATGATGCAAATCACCATGCATCTTTATTACATCTTGACCAGGTCTCAACCATAAATGGAAAGTATTACCGAGCAAAATTTCAGCACCTGTGTTTTTTATTTCCTCTGGGGTTACTCCTTTAACAGTCCCGTAAGTACCAACAGGCATAAATGCAGGAGTTCTCACTATATCACCATATTTAAAGGTTAGTTGACCAAGTCGTGCTTTATTGTTTTTTTTCTTTAGTTCATATTTCAAGTTCTTCACAAATCCATAATCTATTCTTAAATTATTGATATCTCATTAAATAATGACAGTATAAAAAAGTTTAATCTATACAAGTTTTTCTAGTAGCGAACATTGAATCACCATAACTAAAAAAACGATATCTATTCTTTACTGCATATTGATAAGCAGACATAACATGATTATAACCAGATAATGCACTTACTAACATGATCAAAGTTGATTTGGGCAAATGAAAATTAGTAACTAAACAATCTACCAGTTGATACTTATAACCTGGAAAAATAAAAATTTTCGTATCGCCACAAAATGGCATCAAATCGGTGTTTTTTTTTAAAGCATTTTGCGCAACACTTTCTAAAGAACGTGCAGAAGTAGTACCAATAGCAATAATACGACCTCCTCGTGCTTTAGCAGAACGAATAGCATCAATTGTAATCTTTTTTACTTCAACATACTCTGAATGCATTTTATGTTCATTAATTTTATCTACTTTTACTGGATAAAATGTACCAGAACCAATGTGTAAGGTTACATAAGCGAATTTAATTCCTTTTTTTTTTATTTTTTCAAGAAAAACCTCATCAAAATGCAAACCTGCTGTTGGCGCTGCAACTGCTCCTAACTTTAGATTATAAACTGTTTGGTAACGTTCCTTATCAATAGCTGTATCTAATCGAGAAATATACGGTGGAAGCGGAACATGACCAATATGATTTAGAACATTTAATACTGATTCTCCATTATTGAAACAAAGCTTAAATAGTGCACTATGGCAATCAATAACTTCAACCTCATATTCATCATTTTTACCTAAAAATAACGTACTGGAAATCTTAGGCAATTTGGAACAGTACACGTGTGCAAGAACAGTACTTCTATTTAATATTCGCTCGATTAAAACTTCCAGTTTCCCACCAGTTTTTTTTCGACCAAACATGCGGGCTGGCATAACACGGGTATTATTAAATACCATTAAATCTCCTTGTCTAACTAAATCTAAAAGTGCTGTAAATGAACTATCTCTCAATGAGCCAGTATTGCCATTTAACTGTAAAAGTCGACTAGCTGTTCGTTTTCTTTTTGGATATTGAGCAATCAAATCATTAGGAAGTTCAAAATAAAAATCAGAAACTCGCATATGTATATCTCATTTGATTATAAAAAAATAATTGGTGATATGACATTACTATAATCATGACATTGCTATTTAAAATAAAATAATAGACAATGATTAATAAACCCTTATTGGTTAAAAACCTCAAAGTAAGAGTATTTGTACAAAAATGCTTAACTTTCATAAAAATAAACTTATTCATAATACTTTAACATGGAAAAATGTTATAGGTTCTGAAAAACAAGCTAATTATTTTAAACAGATGATGAAGTTTATTTCAAAAGAACGAAAAAATGGAAAGCTTGTTTTTCCATCAGATAAAGATGTATTTAATGCATTTAAATTTACAAAATTTAGTGACGTTAAAGTTGTCATTCTTGGCCAAGATCCATACTACGGAAAAAATCAAGCTCATGGATTGAGTTTTTCCGTACCACCTGGTGTAAATATACCACCATCACTTATAAATATATATCAAGAACTTGCACAAGATATTAAACATTTTCAAATTCCTAAGCATGGTTTTTTAAAAAATTGGACTAAACAAGGAGTCCTTTTATTAAATACTATTCTTACTGTAGAAGAAAAAAAACCGCATTCTCATTCAAATATTGGTTGGGAAATATTTACAGATAAAGTAATTCAAGCTTTGAGTGAACAAAGTCAAGGAATAATATTTTTACTATGGGGGAATTATGCAAAAAAAAAAGGAACTATTATCAAACGAGATAGACATTATATTCTTGAAGCCGCTCACCCATCACCACTTTCAGCTCATCAAGGCTTTTTTGGTTGCAAACATTTCTCTAAAACAAACAGATTACTTATTAATCAAAAGAAACAACCAATTAATTGGCATTTGCCATTAATAACTTAAGATTATTCAAAAATACACTTATCTATTTTAACTGAAAACTAATCTGGTGTAGAAACTAAGTTAGTATATAACCATTTAATCTCATTTTTAAATTGAAGTTCACATTCTTTACGAGTAGATAATTGAAATTGATTCATGCAGTCTTTCCAAGACCATTGTTGAATAATCTTAAGCAATGTAAGTTTTCCAACATATACAAACTTTTCTTGTGGCAATGTATTAATAAGGTTTTTAATTTGAGAAGCAATACTATCGAAATTGCCTCCACCTTCTAAGTAATTACTAATTAAAAAATTAAGCTTTATATTAATAAATTTAGAGGATTTACGAGTATGACTCGCTATTTCTGATAGAAGGAGAAGAACTATACTAGAATCGAGTGTTTTTAGTGAACAAGTTAGAAAATAATCAATAC
The DNA here is from genome assembly GCF_000731785.2 of Candidatus Photodesmus anomalopis. Taxonomy (NCBI): domain Bacteria; kingdom Pseudomonadati; phylum Pseudomonadota; class Gammaproteobacteria; order Vibrionales; family Vibrionaceae; genus Candidatus Photodesmus; species Candidatus Photodesmus anomalopis. Next base: position 47,372 of record NZ_JGVJ01000012.1, on the reverse strand, counting down.
TACATTTAAAAAAATCCCTAGCCTCACCTAACCAAGGTGAGTTTTCAGCTCTTACCATGATCAGAGAATAACAACCACTTACTTTATCTATTTTTGAACTTATTTTAATAGGCACAAACTTATTCCTTAACCAAAATCTGATAAGTTCGCTAGTAGCACCAAAACTTGTTGAAATATAATTAACAGTAGTTTGTTTATATAATATTTGAATTGCTTTACTACCAATCCCAAGTCTCTGATAATTCGGATGTACTGCAATACGCATGATACGTAAACTTTTTTGGCGAGCTGCTTCAGAAATCCCAATATCCTTGGCGAGAATAGAAGATACTAATTTCCCTTTAGGACGATACTCCCCTAATTGTATTTTCTTAATTAAATCATCTTCTACTCCCCCTTCTTCTACCACAAGCATACAACCAACAAACACATCTAATGCAAACATCATATACATATGCATGCTATCATCTCGTAAAAACAAAAATAGGTCATTTGGAGAAGTTTTATAATGAGCACTAACCAATAATGCAAAACAATTTTTAAACCTTTCAAACTGAGTAAATAAATTGTTTTTATTAAATTTAAGTAACTTCAATTTATCTATATTAATAAGCTTTTGCTTATCAATATATAACTCTGCATTTAATAAAAATGTCTGATATTGCCATCTTTCTAAAAAATCCTCTTGTGTCCACCTGATTGGACAATTAAGATGCAAATGAAAAGTCTTAGAGCGATAAGATTTTAACCATGTTAAAAATTTTAAACTGAATCCTCTTCCTGAACCTTCATAACCATGAATTGTGCTTGAAAAAATAATACGACAGTATAATTTAGCCATGGTTTTTAGCATTGAAATTGGAATAGCCGCTGCTTCATCTACGACTAAAAAATTACATTTAATTTTACTATGAAGCAATTCATATGGAGAAACAAAAAGAAGAGATGACTTTTGATAAATTAAGTTATATTTGGTTTTCTTGGTACTATCTAACTTCGCTAAAGCATGTTGAAAAACAACATTTATAGAAGATATTGACGGTGCTGTTATCAATATCTTAATTGAACGCGATTTCATTAAGTTAGCGGCAGCTATTCCTAGCGCTGCACTCTTTCCTCTTCCTCTATCAGAGGTTAAAATTAAAGGACGTTTATTATGACCTTCAACTACATGCATTATTTTATCAATAGCAATATATTGTTCTTGATAAATAGATATCGGTAAAGCCTGTGAAATAATCTTAGGCAATGAAGGAAAAGGTTTGTTTTGAGAAAGAACAATTAATCTATTTAAACTTCGTTCTAACCATACCTTATCTAACGATTTAGATAATGACCTTTCTGGAAAAATAAATAATAAGCCACCACCAACCAAGGTCCCCAATACAGAATTAAAGCTGTTTGCATTAAAATCTTGAGAAAAATCACATATTAAAATCTGACACTCTTCTCCTAATAATCGACTACCTTCATTAAAAGCAACATATTTAGCTCCTGGAAGATATTGACCTCCTAATTGAAAAACTGTAGGGTTTTTATAACAATCTATAGCTTTTTTAATGCAAGAAAGACTCCAAAAATACTGACCATCAAGCACTATACCAAATCTATTCATTGTAGAAATGGCTTTCATTTGAAGAGCTATAAAATAATTATCTAATTTAGACATCAATAATCAAGCTTGATATTATATTTATAATAAATATAACTAATTGAATTAGAAAAGAAACTTATAATAATCTGATTTTTATATTGCCTTGCTCTGTATTATTTTTTACTAAACTGACCAAAAGTCACTCGATCATTCTGAGCATAATCTTTTTTAGTTAAAACTTTTTGATAACCTAACGATAGTAAAATATCTCTTACAGCCTTACCTTGATCGTAAGCATGTTCTAATATTAGCCAACCTAAATGTTCTAAATGAACTAGGCTATTTTTAGCTATATATTTAATATCAGATAACCCTTCATCATTTGCTACTAATGCACTAACAGGTTCAAAACGTATATCGCCTTGAGCTGAATATAAATCATCTTTCTTAAGATAAGGTGGATTAGAAACAATTAAAGAAAATTTGATATCATTATTAATTGCTTCAAACCAATTTCCTACAAAAAATTTTACATTGGTAATTCCTAATCTAGAAGCATTTTCAACAGCTAAAAGCTTAGCCTCTGGATTTATATCAATCCCGAAAATATCTCTTTTAGGCATCTCGAAAGCTAACACAAGCGCAATTATACCAACTCCTGTTCCTAAATCTAAAATAAACCCTTTTTGGTTATAAGTTTTATCTAAAGCAATTTCAATTAAAAGTTCAGTATCAGGACGAGGAATCAAGGTAGATGATGAAACTTTAAATGGAAGAGACCAAAATTCTCGCTCACCAACAATATATGCTATAGGTTCACCAGATAAACGCCTAGATAATAACTGATTAAACAAATAAAATTGGGAAGGCTTAAGTAATCGATTAGGCCAAGTAAACAGGTAAGAACGCGATTTAACCAAAACATAACTAAGCAATATGCTAGCATCAAGATAAGGAGAACTGCTCCCACTTTTTCGAAGCTGATTCACCGCGAATTTTAGTGTTAATTCAATATTTGGGAAAGAAATTATTTTAGTTTTCATTTGATAAAGAAGCTAATTGATCAGTTTGATACTCTCGAATCAGTGGTTCAATTAAACTTTGCAAGTTCCCCTCCATCACTTCATTTAAACAATACAGTGTTAAATTAATTCGATGATCTGATACACGGCCTTGTGGATAGTTATATGTACGAATACGATCACTTCGATCTCCAGAACCTAATAAATCCCGACGAGTATTCGATACTTGTTCAGCACGCTTTATCTCCTGAGTTCGTATAATACGTGCCACTAATACTGACATTGCTTTTGCTTTATTTTTATGCTGTGAACGCTCATCTTGACATTCAACAACTATCCCTGTTGGAAGATGCGTAAGGCGAACAGCAGAATCAGTGGTATTAACGTGCTGACCACCTGCTCCAGATGCACGAAATGCATCAAATTTTAAATCACTACTTTTAATTTCTGGAAAATCTGATTTTGGAATTTCAGGCATAATTACTACTGTACATGCAGAGGTATGAACACGACCTTGAGATTCAGTTTCAGGTATACGTTGTACACGATGTCCTCCAGATTCAAATTTCATCATACCATAAGCACCATCTCCGCTTATTTTAGTAATTATCTCTTTATAACCACCGTGTTCTGATTCGGAACAAGTTATGATATCTAATGTCCAACCTCGCTTCTCAGAAAATTTTGAATACATACGAAAAAGATCACCTGCAAAAATTCCTGACTCATTACCTCCTGCACCTGCACGAATTTCTAAAAAGCAATTGCAATTGTCATTAAGCTCTTTTGGTAGTAATAAAATCTTTAGTCTATTTATTAAATCAGCAATGATTGCTTTTGTTTTTCTAACTTCCTCTTCAAACATAATACGAATATCTTCATCATCTTCATTATCCATTTGTTGAATGGAAATAAGTTCCTCTTGAACTGATTGATATTGTTGAAAACACTGAACTACCTCATCTAACTGAGAATATTCTTTTGAGAGAGTACGAAATTTATGCTGATTAGTGATAATGCTAGGCTTACTAAGCAAGTGTTGAAGTTTTTTATGGCGTTCAACAAGAATTTTAAGCTTTACTAAAATAGAAGATTTCATATATTTTCATGTTTAAAGAATCTTAATTATAATAATAAAAGTCTTCAAGACCTAAACTTTTTCTAATTATAACCAAATTAGAAGATTCACCCCGTTCTGCCGCATTTTGTAATGCTCGAGTTGGAGCATGGATAAGTTTGTTAGTTAATTTATTGCTAAATTCCATTAATACCCTCTCAGGGTCACTCCCAGCTGCAAGGGATTGTAAACTTCTATTAAGTAAATCCTGGCGAATATCATTTGAAAATTTACGATATTCTCTAATACTATCCACAGCTTGCAATGAGCGAATCCTAGTCGTAAACCTGTCACTCTCTTCATTAATTATTGATTCAGCTTGAATTGATTCAACCTCTCTTTGTTTTATGTTACTATCAACTATTAACTTTAAATCATCAATTGAATAAAGATATACATTATCAAGCACTGCTACTTGAGATTCAATATCTCTTGGAACAGCTATATCAACTAATAACATTGGTTGATATTTTCTAATTTTCAAAGCTGTTTCTATCAGCCCTTTACCTAATATCGGTAAGGGGCTTGCAGTAGAACTAATAACAATATCAGCCCTAGGTAAATATTCTGGAATTTCAGCGAGGCTAATAGCATAAGCACTAAATTTCTCTGATAACTTCAAAGCATTTTTAAGTGTTCTGTTAGCAATAATTATTTTTTTACAACCATTAGCTAAGTACTTTGCTACAAGCTGAATATTCTCTCCCGCTCCAACTAATAAGATCGTGGAATTTGACAATGATTCAAAAATATGCTTAGCCAAAGTACATGCAGCATAAGCAATGGAGACTGCATTAAAACCTATTTCAGTTTCTGTACGAACTCGCTTAGCAACAAAGAATGTTTTTTGAAAAAGTTTTTCCATCAATGAATTCACTGTACCAAATTTACGCGCGTAAGAATAAGCTTTTTTTACTTGCCCTAAAATTTGTGGTTCACCTAATACTAAAGAATCTAAACCACAAGATACTCGCATTAAGTGTTTAATTGTTGCTTGCTCCTCATAAATATAAATACTAGATTTAAGTTCATTTGGAGAAATATTATGAAACCGAAAGAACCAATCAACAACTCTCTCTTTAGTACTTGCTTTTAGATCACAATAAATCTCACTGCGATTGCAAGTAGATAAAATAACACTACTATTGACACAAGGATTGACATTCAGTTGCTTTAACGCAACTGATAGTCTGCAAGGTTCAAAAACCATCCTTTCACGTAATTCTACAGGAGCTGTATTGTGACTAATTCCAATAACAAGCAATGGCATGTAATTTAGATTCTCTGTTCGAAATAGGAACAAGTACAAGATTCTACTTGATACCTAGTTTGATTAAAAGAGTCTAACTAATTAGTTTTACTGAGTTCGTGATACCAATATATAATGTCGGTACTCTTTTCGCTATATTTTTATACATTAATTTAACAAATTAAATAGCAATGATCCACTGTAATCAGACCCTATCTTTAATAAGAATAATAACTTTAGTTCTTCTTTTAGTTGGTTGTAGCTCTAACAAGCAAGAGCAAGACTATGCTTCTATTCCATTGAAAAATAACCAGCAAAAAGTAGCTAAAATTAAAAATTATCAAGCTATTGGAAAACTAGTGTATAATTTAAAAGATAAAAAACAATCATGCAATTTTCAATGGAAGTATACTTTCCAAAATTCAAGTATAAAATTAATAAATTTCTTTGGGCAACCTATCTTAGGTCTAAATATCAAACCAGATTCTGCACAACTCAAAACATATTATAATAATAAAATATTCTTAGAAAAAAATACAACTACACTTTTTCGAAAACTAATAGGATTGAATATTCCACTAGAACAACTTCAATATTGGATAATAGGTAAACCAGAAGATGCTGATATATATCAAATGAATGAAAACAATATTCTTACATCATTATCTAAAAAAATAGATAAAAAACTTTGGCATGTATATTACTATAAATATCAAAATGTATCATTAGATGAACTAACATTGTTACTACCAAAAAAAATCCAAATTCGAAATGATAATATACAAGTTGATCTCATCATTTTGAAATGGATCTTAAACCAATGATCTTTAAAACTACCTATTGGCCATCTCCAGCTAAAATCAATTTATTCCTAAATATTATAGCTCGAAAAAAAAATGGCTATCATGAATTACAAACACTTATTCAATTTCTAGACTACAGCGATACATTAGCAATTAAAATCAATCGCTCTAATAGAATTCGAGTCTTTTCTGATATTAAAAAACTTAAAACTACAGAAAATTTGATTTGGAAATCAGCAATGGCATTGAAACAATATGCTAAGTGTAATTTTGGAGCTGATATTAAAATAAAAAAGATTCTTCCTATAGCTGCAGGCATCGGTGGTGGTTCTTCAAACGCTGCAACAATTTTAGTAGCATTAAATTTTTTATGGCATTTAGAATTAACTGATAATCAACTTGCAAATATAGGCCTAACTTTAGGCACTGATATACCAGTTTTTGTCTATGGTTTTTCTTCCTTTGTAGAAGGAATTGGAGAAAAACTTTCTCCAGCAACACCAAAAGAAAAATGGTATTTAATTGTAAAACCAAGCGTCAATATAGCTACTGTCGATATATTTACTCATCCACATTTAATTCGAGATACCCCGAAAGGGGAAATGATATCCTTATTGCGAGGGAATTATGTAAATGATTGTGAAAAAATTGTACGCATACTACATCCAAAGGTTGATAAACAACTTTTATGGCTGTTACAATACGCGCCTTCTAGGCTAACTGGAACAGGATCCTGCATATTTTCTGAATTTACCTATAAAAAAGAAGCAGAGGCTATTTTTTCAAAACTTTCGAAAAATGTTTCAGCTTTTATTGCTAAAGGAATCAATATTTCACCATTGAAAGAAACTCTAGCTAAATATCAATCAATTTATAATTAATATAAGATCTAATTTTGAGGTTTTCACCGTGAATAATATGAAGCTATTTGCTGGTAATGCAATACCTGAATTAGCCCAACGTATTGCTAATCGTTTATATACTTTTCTTGGTAATGCAACTGTAGAACGTTTTTCTGATGGTGAAATTGCTGTACAGATCAATGAAAATGTTCGCGGTGATGATGTATTCTTAATTCAATCTACTTGTGCACCAACTAATGATAATTTAATTGAGTTACTAGTCATGATCGATGCAATGCGTCGTGCTTCAGCAAGACGCATTACTGCAGTAATGCCATATTTTGGTTATGCTAGACAAGATCGTCGAGTTCGATCAGCACGTGTACCAATTACTGCAAAAGTAGTTGCAGATTTCTTAGGAAAAGTTGGCATTGATAGTATTTTAACTATCGATTTACATGCTGAACAAATTCAAGGGTTTTTCGATATGCCTGTAGATAATATATTTGGCACCCCTGTATTACTTGAAGATATGAAAAGCCGTTCATTGGAAAATCCAGTTGTGGTTTCACCAGATTTGGGAGGGGTTGTTCGTGCAAGAGCCACAGCTAAAGCACTCGGTGATATTGATATTGCAATTGTTGATAAACGTCGTCCAAGAGCTAATGTTGCTGAAGTAATGAATCTAATTGGTGATGTTCAAAATAGAGATTGTGTAATTGTTGATGATATTATTGATACAGCAGGAACTTTATGCAAAGCAGCTGAAGCACTAAAAAAATGTAATGCAAAACGTGTATTTGCCTATGCTACTCATGCTGTATTCTCGGGGAAAGCAACACAAAATATTAATAATTCATTATTGGACCAAGTAATTGTTACTGACTCCATTCCTCTTTCTAAAAAAATGCTTGAAACAGGGAAAATAACCACACTGAGCGTATCTCGTATGCTGGCTGAAGCCATTCGCCGAATCAATAATAATGAATCTATTTCAGAAATGTTCAATAGAAACTAAATTTTAGTTTCTTAATTCTTAAAGCCTTTTATGGAGACCTAGTATTTGGATCAAGAATTTAAACTTTTCGTTGGTCTTGCAAATCCTGGTGATAAATATATCCAAACAAGACATAATGCCGGATCATGGGTGTTAGAAAAACTAGCTAGTGTTCATAATATAACCCTTAAAAATGAAACAAAATTTTATGGATTAACTGGACAAATAATAGTTAATAATAAGAGAATACATCTTCTAATTCCAACTACATTTATGAATTTATCTGGCAAGGCTATTGCAGCTCTAGTTGAATTTTATCAAATTAATATAGAAGAAATTATGATCGCTCATGATGATCTAGATTTAAATCCAGGTATTGTAAAATTTAAGAAAGGAGGAAGTCACGGTGGTCATAACGGTTTGCGCGACATTATTAATAAACTTAATAACAAAGAATTTTACCGACTTAGAATTGGAATTGGTCGTCCAAAGGAACGAAATAAAGTTTCGAATTATGTTTTAAGCAAAGCATCTGATTCAGAACAGCATCTCCTAGGATTAGTTATAAATGAATCAGTACAAATTATTCATGTTTTACTAAAAGATGGATTGAGTAAAGCACAAAATTATTTGCGTTCATTTAAAATCGAATAAAGTAAGGAGAAATTGATAATGGGATTTAAATGTTCTATAGTTGGCCTTCCTAACGTTGGCAAATCAACTTTATTTAATGCGCTAACTAAATCTAGTGTTGAAGCTGCTAATTTTCCATTCTGTACTATCGAATCAAATATTGGAGTTGTTCCTGTCCCAGATATTCGTCTACTCCAATTAAAAGAGATTATCAAACCAAAACGAACAATACCATCGACAATTAAGTTTGTTGACATCGCAGGCCTCATATCTGGTGCATCAAAAGGAGATGGACTTGGTAATGAATTTCTAGCTAATATCCGTGAAACTGATGCAATCAGCCATGTAGTACGATGTTTTGAAAATACAGATATAATTCATGTATCTGGGCAAGTTTCACCAATTAGGGATATTGAAATTATTAATCTTGAACTTGCCTTAGCCGATCTAAATTTTTGTGAAGCTACAATTCAACGATATAAAAAAAAATGGAAATCTCATGACCAAAAAAATATAAAGTATGAGTTAACCATATTAGAAAAATTACTGCCTGTTCTGTCAGAAGGGGAAATGGCAAGCACTGCCAATTTATCAAAAGATGAAGTATCTACTATAAGTTATTTAAACTTTTTAACCTTAAAACCAATCATGTATATAGCTAATGTTAGTGAAAATAGATTTAAAAATAATCCATATTTGGATATGGTTAAAAAACATGCAGAAAAAGAAAATAATATTGTAGTGCCTATTTGTGCCAATGTAGAATCAGAAATATCTCAATTAGATGATAAATATCATAAAGAATTTTTAGAAAATATGGGTATTGAGGAACAGGGATTAAATCGAGTAATTCGTTCTGGCTATGACTTATTAAATCTACAAACTTACTTTACAGCTGGGAAAAAAGAACTACGAGCATGGACTATACCTATAGGAACAACAGCTCAAAAATCAGCTGGTAAAATTCATACTGATTTCGAAAAAGGTTTCATTCGTGCAGAAGTCATTAGCTATAATGACTTCATTCAATATGGTAGTGAATATACTTCTAAAAATGCTGGAAAATTGCGTCTTGAAGGTAAAGATTACATAGTCCAAGATGGAGATATCATTTATTTTCGATTTAATGTATAAAAAATCAAAATAAGATTTTATATCTTGACTTTTAAAAAATTACAGGCATCATTAGTTCCCAATCTTGTATCATATTTATTAAAACAATGTTGACGAATCTAAAACAACTAAGCATAATGCGCCACATTTATATATAATAGTTGGGCTATCGCCAAGCGGTAAGGCACCGGCTTTTGATGCCGGCATTCCCTGGTTCGAATCCAGGTAGCCCAGCCATATCCCTACTGTTATGCAGTAGAAAAAAATGGCTACTTAGCTCAGTTGGTTAGAGCACATCACTCATAATGATGGGGTCGCAGGTTCAAATCCTGCAGTAGCCACCATTTCTTTAATCATTGTTATAATAGACTTGGTCTACTATAACGATAGTACTTTTTTTTGCTATGATTATTAATTATGTGCGCGGAAGTGGCGGAATTGGTAGACGCACCAGATTTAGGTTCTGGCGCCGAAAGGTGTGAGAGTTCAAGTCTCTCCTTCCGCACCACCATTTAGAAACTAAAAAAATATCACTATTGAAGTAACGTCATTAATGAATTTGGTAATTGTTTTGTTTGAGCCAATATTGCTGTTCCTACTTGCTGCAAAATCTTATATTTTGTTAAATTTGTTGTTTCTTTTGCAAAATCCGTATCTTTAATTCGACTATTTGATGCTTCAATATTTTCTTGAATGTTAATTAAATTATTTATACTATGCTCTAATCGATTCTGTTTTGCACCAAGATTGGCACGTTGAGCATCTATATAATTCAATGCTACATCAATAATACCCACTGAGTTTTGAGCGCCACCAACTGAACTGATATTAATATCCTGAACTGTTAAAAAAACACCTAAACCACCCTTTAATCCTAATTCATCTGCTAAATTACCAGAAATATTCAAATCATCTAATAAATTTAACTTAGAAGTAAATATTTGTAACTTCCCTTCTTCATTAACTGAAGCTTTTAATTTATTTGATTGTCCATTAATATATGTAGCTAATTCTTCAATATTATCACCCTTCTTAGCAAGAATATTAATAGTAATTAACTCATTAGTAGACCTGTCAATAAATTCAAACTGAATATCTTTGTTATCTTCTGGTACAATCCATTCTTTAATTTTACCCAATTCAGAAACAAAAAAACGTCCTCCCATATGAATATCATCAGCACGCATGCTTTTAAAATCTAAAATAATTGCTTCACCTGAACTAGCACCAATTTGAAAGGAGCCTTCTCTAAATGATCCATTTAATAATTTACGACCACCAAATGATGTTGTTTCTGCTATCCGGTTTAACTCATCTTGCAAAGCTAAAACTTCTTTATTTAATGCCTTACGTTCTAATACTGAATTAGCTCCATTTGCTGATTGAAGTGCTAAATCACGCATACGTTGTAAAATATTAGTTGATTCACTCATTGCCCCTTCAGCAGTTTGTATAATAGAAATTGCATCATTCGCATTTCTCATCGCAACATCAAGAGCACGTGATTGTGCCGTTAATCGATTAGAAATTTGTAACCCAGCTTCATCATTTTTTGCACTATTAATTCGATTTCCTGAAGATAAACGCTGCATAGAGATGTTTAATTTACTAATTGCTTTATTTAAATAATGCTGGGTAGTTAATGCTGAAATATTAGTATTTACTGTAATAGTCATTTCTTTAATTCTCTAGAAGAGATAAACATACTTCCACAAATTAAACTATCTCATTTAAAAATAATAACCACATTATACAAGCATTTTACTCAAAAACTCTATTATAAGTAAGTACGCTGATTTTTTTAAAGAATAAATACTAATGCATTAAATATAATTAAAAAGAGTTAAATCTTTAGTTTTATTGAAAGCAATTTGTGATATTTGTAAAGCTTTTAAATTGTCATTTAATTCTATAACTGCTTCAGTGTAATCAAGGTCCTCTAAGTTACTTTTTATTTTTTTAAAAGTTAATTGAAAATCTTTGTGTTGTTCTTCTTGTGCATCTAGAGTACTCATTCTTATACCAATATCACTATGAACTTTATTAAAGTGTATAAAAGCAGTATGAAATTCTTGAGTAATTTGATGCAATTTAGCTATAAAATTAGCATTTTTAATAGGATTTTTAGTGAGTTCTATAATATTCTGGAAAGTATCAAAAATAGAATAAGTTTTTCTTGGTTTTAGGAATATACAGTCTCCTGTAGTAAACTGATTTTTAACTTGAACAGATATATTTTCATATTGAATACCTTTAGATGGATCAAATTTATCAACCTTTACAACTTGACCATCCTTCTCTAATTGATAACCAGAGTTACCATCAACCATATCAATAAATTTAACTGCATAACTAGATTGATCATTGTCATCTGAATTAATAGCACTTTCTAATAATAATTTTGAAGAATATTGTAAATGATACTGAGGTTCAAAATCACCATATGGATTATGAATTTCCATAAATACTGTACTACCAGGATCATTAATTGCTATCTCTAAATTATTAGAAATTTTTACTGTACGTTGGGCATTATCACCTAGATAAACCACTTTTTTATCTTTATTAAAGAAAAAAGGTTGATTTTTTGATTTGGTACCAGAAAAAACGTAACTGTCTGATGTATCTTTAAAATTAGCTAACTTGATAAAATTATTTGCAATTTCTTGTATTTCAATTGACTTAACTTGCATATCTTCATGAGATAAAGAAGCATTTATCATACTCATTACAATACGCTTTGCTTCATCCGAAAAAGTTTCAGCATTAGATATGATAATTTCATGATTAACTAGTCGATTTCTAACTAATTCAATCGAATCTATATATTGTTTTAATTCTTCTAACTGCTGATTAACATTCTGAATATAGTGTATATCTAAAGGATTATCACTTGCCTGAATAAGTTTATTTCCAGAAGTTAATTGAAGTTGATTATGATGAATTTTATTTTCTTGACTACGAAAATTATCTTGAACCAGCTGATGGTTATAAAAACTAGAAATACGATTTAACATTCATTATTCCTTATCTTAAAGATAAAATAGCGTCGAATATATCATTCGCTACCTGGATAATACGAGAGGATGCCATATAGCTTTGTTGAAAGCTCATCATATTAGCCGCTTCTTCATCAAGATTAACCCCAGAAACGGAAGCAATACGCTCATTAGCAATGTTTTTTTCTAAACGTGAAGTCTCAGTTAAACGCGAAGCAAACGACATTTCCAAAGCAATATCTGTATTAAGATTATAATACGAATCCAGAAGTGTCGATTCTTTATTATCGAGGATTTTTTCTGTTTGTAATTCCTGTATTTTGTGCAAGTTACTATTATTACCTTCTGCAAACATGAGATTAACTATAAATTTATCGTTTGGAAAGGCACCACCAGTTAGTTCAAAAGTTGTCCCTTCAATGGTAATTAATCCCGGAGGGGGGTATGGATGAGATTCTTGTAATATTTCTCCTTTAGAATTAGTCACTATGAACTGATCACCATCAGATGTTATCGAAACTTCAAATTCTCGTAATCCACCTACTTGTATGATTTTAAGTCTATCTTTCCCTTGAGCAAGTATACTGGATACTTCATAATTTTGTGCTGCAATTTCTTTAGGGTCATTAGCTACCATTTTAATTTTTTCTGAACCATTACGAGTGGGACGAATCAATACTTTCTCTCCAATATTTAGATTATTACGTACCTCAATTCGCATTCCATCAAAAATTAAAGAGCCATTGTTAATTTCTATTGAAAATTTCTTACCCATCGAATCATTTACTACATAGCTATCTCCAGTATACCGCAATGAATATTCACCAGATTTTAGTTTACTCGTATCTTCAATAAATACAGCTAATTCAGCCATAGAATCAGTAGATTTAAACACACGAGATCTGGCTATATCTTCAGAGTTTACATCAGTAAAGAGTAAACCACCTATATTCCCAAACCAATCTAAACTCTGAGATTGTAATTTATTCACTTCATAGGAAAAAGAGACACTCATACGACCAACTTCATCTAAAATCTTAGGAATATATTTATCACGTATATCAAATAAAGCTCCAATACTACCACTAATATCTTTAGGGATAATAGCTTTAATATTTTCCCCTTCAATAATAGCTAAACGGCGCTGACGAATATCAGGATAACCACCAATGATTTTCAGTTGACTTGCTTCTACACCTGATACTAGCGTATGACCACTGCCAATATGGATATTATAACTTTTGCTATCTTTTCTTGGTGTAACAATTACTTTCGTATACTGAGATAACTCAGATATGAGTTGCTTATGTCGATCCATTAAGTCATTATTTTTAGGTATCCGTATCATTAAACGTTGTAACTTACAAAGTTCATAAGCTAATTGATTAATATGTTCAATACTGAGATTAAGCTTTTCATCAATTACACTAGCTTGATTTTTAATTCTTTCATCGAAATCATTAAATCCATTAGAAACTATCGCAGCTTTTGCCAGTACAATTTTCCGAATACCAATATCATTTGGACTATCTGATAAAATTTTAACGGAATCAAACCATTCATGAAAATTTTTTGGAATCTGTTGAGAAGTCATAGAAGAAAGTGTTCTTGCAAGAAGATCAAGATGTTCCTTTATACCCTGGTAAAAAGAAAAACGAGTGGTTGATAAATTAAATTCATGAATAGCAAATTGATCCCATGAACGACGAACTTTTTCTACATGAACACCCATACCATAAGCTACTTTAGCATATTGATGAGAAGGTTCACTTCTTTGGATAAGAGATTGACGACTATATCCTTCTGTATTAGCATTAGCGATGTTATGACTTGTGGTATTTAGCTGCTTTTGAGCTGTTAATACACCTCGAATACCTAAATGTAAAAGATCTGAGGTCATATGCTCTCCATAACAGTTCTATAAAATATTTTAAAAGTTACTAAAAGGACTAAACACACAATTAACTAAAAAATTCATATAGTTTTCTTAGAAAATGAGACGAACTATTGCTCATTATGAGTGAGTCTACTATTTATTATAACGAGATTTTTCTTTAATAAAGAAAATATAGTTCAACTTTTTTAACTAACAGTCAATCAACATGTGATCTCTATACTTTTCCCTATATGGGTCTGATGAATTGTTAATGGGTTATTTTCTTCGAATATTTTATTGTTAGAGCCTACTTTCCTCATTAATTTCTCAAAATTATTATTGTATTGAAAATCTGGATTAGAGTTTCTAATAGGATTAGGTATTAATTGAGAGAGAAGTATATCTGCTAAACCTAATGAACCTGACATACTTAACTTGCTAGACATTTGTTCATCTAATATCTGACGGTAAAATTGTTTTTGTTGACTATTTATTGGATTTTCAAAAAGAAAGTTGGCATTACGCACTGATTTCAATAACATAGAAAGGAAAATACCTGCAAATTGTTTTGCTACAATTGATAACGCAGCATGGTCCTTAATTTTACTATGAACTATCTGATGACGAAATTGATCTAAAGAAGCGATGTCATAAATAAAGCTAACATTATTATTCATTATAATTAACCTAACTGAACATTTAAAGAATGATTATCTTCCCTTCAATAGCTCCCGCTCGTTTTAGAGCTTGAAGAATTACTATCAAATCAGAAGGAGCTGCTCCTACCTCATTTATCGTTCTTACTAAATCTTCCAATGTTAAACCAGGAGCGAATTTAAACATCTTACCTTTTGTTTCAGGAATACCTTTATTTATAGAAGAGTTTGACCCTTGTTCATCAAATGTTTCAGTTTCTTTTATCGCTACTGTCATATTTCCATGAGTAATTGCTGCAGGCTTAATACGAACATGTTTACCAATCACAATAGTTCCTGTATGTGAATTAACAACAATTTTTGCTGAAACATCAGCTGGTTCAAAATCTAAATTTTCAATTGTTGATAAAAATGATACACGCTGATTAATATCTCTCGGTGCTCGCACTTTTACTGAAGTTGCATCAATTGAGGATGCAGCTTCAGAACCTAGAAAACTATTAATTGTATATGCCATACGTTGAGAAGTCGTAAAATCAGACTCTAATAAATTTAATGTAATGAAATCGCCTCTACTAAAAGGGTTATGCACCTCCCTTTCTATCATGGCACCATTTGGAATCATGCCAGAAGTTAAATTATTTCCAAGAATTTTGGAACCATTGGAATCAATAGAACTAAAAGCACTTACGATCAAATTTCCCTGGGCAATAGCATATACTTCTCCATCTAAACCTTTAAGAAAGGTTTGTATTAAAGTTCCACCACGTAAACTTTTTGCAGAGCCAATAGATGAAACTGTTACATCAAGAGTTTGTCCTTGCTTAGCAAAAGCGGGCATACTAGCTGTTACAATAACAGAAGCAACATTTTTATTTTTCAGTTTTTTTCCATCTGGCAATGAAATACCAAAATTTCTCAACATTGCGTTAAAACTTCGCTCTGTGAAAGGTGTTGATTCTCCAGTTCCAGACAAACCAGTAACTAATCCATAACCTAATAACTGATTACTACGAATACCAGATACTTGAGCAATATCTTTAATTCTGGCAGATTGTGTTTCTGCAGTCACTATCAATAAAGATACACTAATAAGTAAGAAAAAGCTTTTCATTATACTGCTCTTCCTCTTCTTTTTTAAAAAAAATTAGAAAAATTTCGATAAAAAATCACTTTCATATGTATGAGGAGGTATACTAAAAAATCTTGCAAAAAAACCAGGTTCTTGTACAGACTGATTTGTTCCTTTACCAGAATATTGAATTCGAGCATTGGAAATTCGACTTGAAGTAATAGTATTATCAAAGCTAACATCATCTGGACGAATAATACCACTAAGTCGAATATACTCATCACCTGTATTTAAAGTAAGCCATTTTTCACCACGAATTACCAAATTACCATTTGGTAAAACCTTGACTACTTCAACTGTAATTAAACCTGAAATACTATTGCTTTGATTTGCCTCTGCACTACCAGTAAATTTATTGTCATTATTTATCTTATATGAAAAATCATAATCACTAATATCAAGTGACTGACCACCTACCTCTAAGGGAAGCATAGATAAATCATTTGTTTTGGAAAGATCAGAAACCGAACTTTTTTCTGCCTTTGTTCTTTCATTTAATTTAACAGTAATAATGTCACCAACATCACGTGGTTTTAAATCACTATATAAACTATTTCTACTCTTTACACTGAATAAAGAACCTGTTTCTGCTATGTAGTGTTTTGGAATATATTTAGGATAAACAGGAGCCCATTCAGGATCACCTAATATAGGTTCAATTTTATTAAAATTAGAAAATTCCTTATTTTCTTTTAATACATTATCAACTTTCACAATTTCATCGGCATCCAATTTTTTTGACATATCCAATGTAGTACAACCTGAACAAAAAAGAAGCACCAATAAAAATGAATAAATCATAGAAACAACCTTATGTATTATAATTGTTGATTAATAAAACCTATTATTTTATCAACAGACGAAATAACCTTAGAATTCATTTCATACACTCTCTGCGCTTCAATCATATTTACTAACTCTTCAGTTACATTTACATTAGAAGTCTCTAACATTCCTTGACGAACATCACCAAAACCATCAAAACCTGGTACACCCTCCTGAGGATCACCACTTGCTCCAGTTGGCAAAAAAAGATTTTTACCAATTGGCTCTAAACCACTAGGATTTATAAAATCTGCTATGGTAATTTGACCAATAACTTGGTGATTTTTCTGACCTGGCATACGTACTGAAACTTCACCACTGATACCAATAGTGATACCAGTTGCATCATGTGGTATTACTATTTCAGGCTCTAAAGGATAACCTGCACCAGAAGTAACAAGAGCACCCTCACTATTAACGGTAAATTGACCATTTCTAGTATAAGCCATATTTCCATCAAGCATAGCAATTTGAAAAAAACCAGATCCCTCAAGCATCATATCCAAATTATTATTTGTAGTTTGCGTATTACCTTGAGTATATACTTTTTGCGTTGCCACAACTTTAGTACCTGAACCAAGCATTAAACCACTTGGCAATGTAGTATTTTGAGACGATTGTCCCCCAGGCTGATTAATATTTTGATAAAACAAATCTTCAAATACAGCTCGACTTTTTTTATAACCAACTGTAGAGGCATTTGCTAAATTATTAGCAATGTTAGAAATATTAGTTTTCTGAGCATCTAACCCTGTCTTGCTTATCCATAATGCAGGATGCATAATAATCTCCTTAAATTATCAATTAATTTGTATGAAATAATAAATCAGATGCTTTATCCATATCCTCTGCAGTACTCATAATTTTTATTTGAGTTTCAAATTGTCTTTGCAAAGCAATTAAATTTGTCATTTCTTCTATAGCATTGACATTGCTACCTTCTAAGGAACCAGATAATAACTTTACACTCTCATCAGACTGATACATTGAAATTTCATTTCCCCTTTCCCTTTCCTTTAGGCGCAATAATCCATTAAAATCTTTAAACAAAGACTCCTGATTTAAGTTTACTAATTTAATACGGTTAATAGTTTCAATAGAATTTGCTGGGGCGCCTTTTAATATGACTGAAATACTTCCATCATTACTAATTTCTACTTTACTAACCGGAATTGGCAGTGCGATAGGTGCATCAGAATCTCCTAAAACAAGATGACCAGAAGAATTTGTTAACAAGCCATCCTGGTTGATAATGAAATTTCCATTTCTTGTTAATCCTTCATGACCAGATTCATCAATTACTGAAATCCATCCATTACCCTGGATCATTATGTCTAAATCATAACCAGTAGTAACCATGGAACCTTTAGAAAAGTTCTGTCCTGAACGTTCTGTCATACTAAATACACGGCTAGGTACTCCATTACCATATGCTGGCATAGCTCTTGCCTGAGCTAAATCAGCGCGAAAAGCTGTAGTGCTAACATTAGCTAGATTATTTGCACTAACTTTCATCGCTTGCATGGTCTGTTTCGCACCATTCATCCCAAGAAACAACGCACGATCCATAAATCTACTCCACCGAATACATTAATAGTTAAATAAATAATTATCTAACGAATTTGTAAAATATTTTGTTGTAATTGATTATGAACTTCTAAAGAACGTGAGTTAGCCTGAAAATTTCGCTGTGCAGATATCAAATCTACTAATTCTTGAGTCATATCAATGTTAGCTTGTTCTAGACTACCATTATTGATAGTACCAAAAGAACCTTTATTTGACTCACCCCAAATTTTATTACCAGAAAATTGCGTGGAATCCCATTGAGTTCCACCTCTTTTATCAAGACCTTGCTCATTAGGAACACGAGCCATAGCAACTCTGCCTAAATTAACACTTTCACCGTTAGAATAGCTGCCTAATACAGTACCATTTTCATCAAAATCAATTTTAGTTAAAAAACCAGTTGTAGCTCCATCTTCATCAAACTTAGTTAGTTCAAATGGAGAAGAGAACTGCGTTGCTTCAATTAAACTAAATGATAATACTTGTTTGTTATCTGCACCATTCAGATCAATTGGAGTATTACCTTCACCTAATGCCTTTGACACAATATCTTTATTATTATTTAAGCTTGCTAATGTACCATCATTATTAAATCTCATTGTATGACCAATATGTCCAGTTGATGATACTGCATCACCATCCATAATGTGAATTGGTTTCTCAGAAACTTTATCAGTGACTGTATAGTACGTTTGCCATGTATTAGGTTGATTTATATCTTTAAGATAATAAGTTGTTAACTTGTAAGATTGACCCATAGAATCATAAATAGTTGATGATGTTAAACGATTATATGTTTCAGGATCGCTATAATCGAATAAACTAGGATCCTTTAATTCTCCAGTCGCAGGTAAATTAACACCAACATTAATATTCACTGTCTGCTTCGGTTTCCCAAACTCTGCTGGAATAGCCAAAGGATTAGCTTCATAAGATAGTACATCACCAGTATCTTTATTAACTTGGTAACCGAGAAGAAATTCATCATTTGCTGTTACCATATAGTTATCTTTGTTAATATGAAAGGCACCATTACGTGTTAATTCGTTTTGCTGAGGTATTAATCGATCTTTTGCTACAACAAAAAATCCCGTACCAGAAATACGCAAATCCATTGGATTATTAGTATAGACACTGGAACCTTCATGAAACTGTTGAGCAACTTTATTGGCTTGCACTCCTTGTCCTGGAGTGGTTTTAGCATTTGTAAATAAAGAAGTGGAATGTACATCACCGAATTCTGCTCGAGATTCTTTGAAACCAAATGTATTAGCGTTAGCAATATTATTGCTAGTAGTATTTAAATCCAACTGAGCTGCAGATAAGCCACTTAAAGATATATATGACATTTATAAAAACCTCCTAAATCAATAATAATTACGTATCATCAGCAATTTCTAATACTTCGGAAAGATGAACTGGTAATTCAAACCCAGCTAAATTTAACAATATGCTGTTACTATTACTATTGCCAAGTAGTACACTATTAACATTAGCATAAACTGATACAGCAAATTCATTGTTTTTTCCATTCAATAAGCCTGATGCTTTAATTTTATATTTTCCAGCCGGCAAGAAATTACCATCTTCATCTTTACCATTCCAGTCGATCCGATGAATACCAGCAGGCTTATAACCCAGTTCAGATGAATGTATTAGTTGTCCATTTTCATCCTCAATATGAATAAATAAATTATCTAAATGGTTAGGAAGCATAACTGCAGCTTCGATGTCTTTATCAGGCTTTTCTTTTAAACCTACTTTATTACCTGGTACTAATACACTACGACCTACTAAAGAAGAGGCTTGCAGTGCCTGATTTGACATTATAGACTGATTAAGACTTTCAAACTGAGCATTCATTTTTTGAATTCCATTAATAGTAGCAAATGAAGCCATTTGAGCAATCATTTGATCATTACTAACTGGCTTAAATGGGTCTTGATGAGCAAGCTGCTTCGTAAGCAAAGAAAAAAAATCTTCTTGTCTGATACCTTGATTCACTATTACTTTAGCAGAATCCTTATGCTGTCGTTTTTTTATCTGGTCAATATAAGACAAATTGGTCTGACTAACACTATCTATTGTTGACACTAATTAACCCTCTAACAGTTTGATTTATTTCTTATTTTATTTACCCATTTGCAATGTACTTAATAACATTTGTTTACTTGCATCAGTCACCTGTACATTCACTTGATATGAACGGGAAGCGGAAATCATATTCGCCATTTCTTCCATTAGATTAACATTAGGTTTATAGATATAACCCTGATCATTTGCGAATGGATGACTAGGATTATATTCTCTATTAAGAGGTTTAGAGCTTTCAACAATACCTAAAACTTTTACTGGTATTACATGATTATTACGACTATGAGCTTTACGTAAGTCAGCAGAAAAAACAGGATGCCGTGCTTTATAAGTCTGACTATAAGAACTAGATACACTATTAATATTTGCTAAATTACTCGATGTAGTATTCAAACGAATAGACTCAGCATTCATTGCAGAGCGAGTAACATTAAATACATGAAATAAACTCATGAGTTATTCTCCCTTGATTGCTTTCGTTAAATTTCGAAACTTACTTCCAAGAAAATCTACGGACACTCGATGTCTAATTTGATTTTCCATAAATAAATTTCGCTCAAAGCTAACATTTACTGTGTTTCCATCACCTGTATCCGGTTGAGTAGGAATTCGATACAACTGCTGAACACTCATCGTAGTCTTGTTAGCATCAAGATGGTTTTCATGTGTACAAAAAAAATTAGCAGATAAATTTGAAGTTAGCATCAATAAAGTATTACGAAAATCCATCCCTTTTGCTTTAAATCCAGGAGTATTTGCGTGAGCAAGATTAGTAGCAAGTATTTCAGCATGACGCTCACGTAAATTAACTGAATATTGATGAATACCTAAAGAATTATCAAAAGAAATAACCATATATATATATCCTAATCTTTTTTCTAAGTGCAATTTAATAAGTCTAGCAAACTAGCAAACAATTTATATTTTAATTTAATAGTATAAATCTAGATTATTTTTTCAATAAGTTAAAAAGTTAACAATACTAATAAATTTTAATATTATTTTAGTTGATAAACAATTCCAGGATTACAATGAATCATCTCAAAACGATCAGTTAATCCAGATAAAGATTCTGATGCTCCAAGAAATAAATATCCACCAGGATTAAGAGTATTTGCGATTTGATCTAATACCTGAGATCTCATACCTATTGAAAAATAAATCAAAACATTACGGCAAAAAACAACATCAAATTTACCAAGAGATACATAACTTTTCATGAGATTATGTAATCGAAAATCAATCAAACGTTTAACATTATCTTTAATTTTCATTCGACCATTACCAAGATTTATAAAAAAGTCCTGACGACGTTGAAGAGAAAGACCACGCTCAAGTGCTAAAGTATCATAGATACCAGCACGACATAGATCTAACATACTATTAGAAATATCAGTTGCAGTTATAAATATACTTGGAAAAATCCCCGGATCATTTCCTTGAGATTCTAATATGGTCATTGCAATAGAATAAGGTTCCCAACCAGATGAACTTGCCGAAGACCATATTTTAATTAACCGATTAACAGAAGTGATCTCTGGCAATATTTTTTCTGACAACACGGTAAACGGATAATTATCTCTAAACCATAAAGTTTCATTAGTGGTCATGGCATCCACAGCAGCAGCCCGTAAATCTCGATTGCTGTCTATAGCAACATTGCGTAATAATTCAGATAAAGAAGCTACATTAAATTTAGTTATTAATGGAGTTAAACGACTTCTTACTAAATATTGTTTATTATCTCCCAAAACGATACCACATTGTGCTTCTAAAAAAATCCTAAATTTTTTGTATTCTTGATCAGTAATAATTATAGATCCCATTTATACCTCTTGAGTACTTTATTTCATTAGCGCGGTCTTGACTGCATTACCAAGTTCATTAGGATTAAATTTAGCAATAAATAAATTTGCTCCAACTCGTTCTACCATTGCTTGATTAAAAACACCGCTCAAAGAAGAATGAAGGATGACATATAAATCTTTTAAATCAGAATTACTTCGAATTTCTGCTGTCAATGTATAACCGTCCATTCCTGGCATTTCAATATCCGAAATAACTAAAGCAATTTGATCATATATGTTACCTTTGCGGGACATCTCTAACAGTTTTTCATATGCTTCTTTGCCATTTTTAACAGTCAGCACTTCAAAACCAATAGAAGAAATTGCTAGCTCTACCTGCTTTCTCGCTACTGCGGAATCATCAGCAATCAAAACACGGCGCACTATATCTTTTCTAACTTGATTTATTTCTTCAACAATTAATGGATTCATTTTATTACTAATTGGTGCTATTTCTGCTAAAATTTTTTCTACATCAAGTATTTCTACTAACTCATTATCGATATTAGTAACAGCTGTTAGATAATTTCCTTTACCTGCTCCGTCTGGTGGAGAAAGAATTTCCTCCCAGCGCATATTAATAATTCGCTCTACTGAGCCAACTAAAAAAGCTTGAATAGTACGATTAAATTCTGTGATAATGGTAAAACATCTGTTTGTGTTAGTAGTTGCTTTTCCACCAACCGCTAAATTTAAATCGATAACAGAGATAGTATAACCACGGACATGGGCAATTCCTCTGATAAGACGATGAGAATTTGGTATCAAAGTAAGCCTTGGACATTGAAGAACTTCTTTTACTTTGAATACATTAATCCCATAACGCTGACTCCCTCCTGTTAAACGAAAAGTCAATAATTCTAAACGATTCTGACCTACAAGTTGTGTGCGTTGATTTACTGAATCAAGGATACCAGTCATACACTTATTTGAACCTCAAATTTTTATAAAAAAGATGAAAGATAAACAGACCATCTAAAAATTAAGAGAAAAACGATGATATATTTAAAATCATGTTGGCGGTTTTCTTCTATAACTAAGTGTAGAGCTTTATATATTTTTTTTTATTGCTCTTTTAGTTTTTGTTTATATTCTTCAACAGAAGATCAAATAAAAATCATTCAAAAAACTGCTGAAGACTATATAATTAGCCATATTAATATACCAGAATCAAAAGAACGAATAAAAGTAAAAGCATCTAATATCCGTTGGCGATCCTTCATCACTAACTGTTCTTCTCCTTTAATTCCTTCATCTCCTTCTTTAAATTTTTCAACTAGAAATATAACTGTTCTTATTCAATGCAAAGAAGATAATTGGAAAATCTATGTTCCTGTTCAAATAACTCGGTTTATACCTCAAATTATAATGACTTCTTCCCTAAATACTGGTCAAATTATCAAGCCTGATCATATCACAATTAGAATGACAGATTTATATTATTTTCATAGACAGGGAGTTTCTTCATTAGAGGAAGTAATTGGAGCTAAAGTTAAAAGAAATTTATACATTGGTGATTTTTTAGAAATTAATGATGTGTGTATAGTATGCCGTAATGATATAGTTACCATTAAAGCAATAATGAAAGGCATAACAATTACCGATAAAGGAATAGCTCTTAAAGACGGGCATAATGGTGAAAAAATAAAAGTAAAAAACAAGAAATCTAAACAAATTATTGAGGGAATAATAACAGGATCTGGTGAGGTTACAGTACAGATTTAATTCTTTATTTTTAATTGGTTTTAGGCTGATATTGTCATATCAGTAATTGTCACTTAGAATCTAATCAAGGTATGTTTTAAGAAATACGATAGCACTACTAAATTCAGATGTGTTCAATGCTACTAACTATCTAGGTATTTAAAGATATAGATTACTAAACTAACAAGTATTAATCCAATAATAAAATAAATAAGCATTAGATGATAAAAAAAGATAAAGCAATTTAAGGACTATTATGAAAGTGTTATCTGACTTACTTGTTTATCAGCTTAAAAATGCAACCCAACTAGCTGCGCTTTTAGAAAAAGAGAAACTAGCTATTGCTAATCGAAATTCTTCTCAAATAGAATTCCTGGCTAAGGAAAAAATAGCTCTTATAGAACAATTAAAGGAAACTGATAATCATATTAATTCGTATCCTGATATTTCTAACATAATAAAAATCAAAAACTTTAGTAAGCAAATAGATAAAATATATTCAATTATTCGAGAATGCAAAGTATTAAATTTAATTAATGGTGAGGTACTTGAACGAGTCCGATTAAGTTTTAGTAGATTACATAGTTTAATACAAGAAGATAATGAAAATGGAAGTATAATTTACAATTCAGTTGGTAAAAAATTTACGATAAACACCCCAGGAACTGATATCAAAGTTTAAAAAATATTATTTTCCATTTAAATCAGAAAATAGCTTTTTTAGGCCTATCTGGAACATGATATATCTCCTTTATTTTACAATAATCGCGACGAAGTTGATTCATCTTCTCAATATTCAAACGAAGTTCTGTCACGTAGTTATCTCCAACTTTATAATTACGTACTACTTCCGCTCCTACAATCAAACCATCTACAATGCTGGTTGCTATATCAGAAACTCTCATACCATAAATCTGCTCTGTAAGCTCTCGATAAGCATCTAGCTTTGAAGCTCGTATAGCATGTATCTGTTTTTCTTCATAAGTTTCTCCTTCTTGCTGAGTAATATTAGCGTAACCTACTGCTGTAAACCAATCTTGTCTATATTTATTACTCCTATACAAAGGCTGACAACCAATAAGAATCACAATAGAAATTAATACGTACCATTTATTCAAAACAACCTCCTAAAGGACAAATTAAAAGTATAAGGCTCGATAATATTCGAACTCAAACGAATTAAGTGACCATTTTCTATACTAATAGAGTTTAATATATCTAGATCACGACCAATAGCTTCTATTGGTAAAAAGCCCTGTGCTGTAGCAACAACTATACGAGAATTCATTTCCACTATACGAGCATTAATTGCTATGCCACCCTTTTGATGTAACATTGTACCTGTCAGGATATATTGAATTTTCTGTTCCCTAGAAAGCTTTTTCCAGTTACGACTAAATACAAAGTCACCTTGCTGAGTTACTTGAATTGATCCAGTAGTTTTAAAATCAACTACATTAAACCCACGACGTTGAAACTGATAGATAAAACTTTCTGCTAATAAATTGCCCAACCAATTTGTTGTATCTATATCCTGTAGGTCTACAAATGAAACTACAGCTATTGGTTTATTCCTTGATAAATTTATATTAGAAATCATTAAATCTTCAGTCATACTCTGAATAAAAAAATCCAATGCATGACGGGGTTTTTTTTTAAACATAAATAGAGACTTTAAGTAAGATTGTTTCCCATCATGAATTGGATCATAAGTACAAGCAGTTAACAATACCACTAAACTTAATGACAACCATTTATTCATTTTTTTGAATTCTCCAAAAATATTAAGATATCTATTAATATGTTGATTGATCAATAAGATTCTTGTTTCATAGATAAAACTTACTTGCATTTAACTTATTGTTAAATAACAATGAAGAAAAATTGAATTTTATAATAAGTAATCATACCTAAAATAACAATGATACAAATACATAAATATGTACCACAATTTTTTTTAGTACTGTACTTAGTATTTTATACAGCACACTCTTTTGCTGTATGGTATGAGGTCACAGGAACTTCGAGAATACTTTCTTCTGAAAGAATAGCACGTGCTCGTGCTTTGGAAGATGCCTTATTTAAGGCTGTTAGCTTTTCTGGTAAAAATATTGGTACCATTAATAGTTTAATCCCTTTTTTAAAAGAGCATAAAACAAAATACCACTTTGAAAATCATTTAGTTCGTCATATGCTTATTGAGAAACAAGAAATAGAAAATAATATCTTTTTTGTAAAAGCCAAAATTCAAATTCTTCAATCAAGAAAAATCTGCGATAATCAGTATAAAAAAACATTTTTAGTAAGCAACATTAATTTAGCTTATCCAGAACAAGCGGTTTTGGGCCAGATTTACAATATAGGTGAAGATTTTTCTCGTATTATTAGTCGTCAATTAAACCAAGAATCAAGGAGCTTTATATCTGTTGGTACAACTAATTATGAGATAGACAAAGCTTATCCAGAACGATTAATAATGATTGCCAAGGATGCACAAGCTCAATTTATTATTACTGGCACTATTACAGATTTAACAATAACGTCTGATGAAAAAAAAAATCAAAACAAGAATTCTACAGTTCGCCAATTTGCAATTGAAATACAAGTTTTTGATGGAAAAACTGGCCAAAAAATATATGATCAAAACTATCGAGAAGTTGCTAAATGGTCATTTGCTAAAGTCACTCAAGTAAATACTAAAAGCGCTAATTTCTGGCTGTCAGATTACGGAGAAATGATTTTACAAGTCAATCGTAGAATAATGTTGGACCTAGAATCTCAAATGTCTTGCAAAATAACTTTACCAGAAATTATTTCTAAACTAGAAAACATAGTAACTATGAACTTAGGACGCTTACATGGAGTAAAAAAAGGAGATAAACTTCAGCTTTGGCATATGAATTCATTTACTGACTCACAAGGATTTCTTAGAAAGAGAATAAATCAAAGTGATATCACCCTAACTGTTTCTCGTGTTTATGAGAATCAATCAGAACTTAAAATTAACGAAGTAGAATTAGGTAAAAGTATTCAAATCGGTGATTTTGTACAAAAATTACCGTCATAATAGTATAAGTAAAATTAAACGACGTATTTTAAACGCTTGCCTAAATATAATCTACTATATAATCAAACAAATGTGTATAATCCTGCCTGCTTTGCTTTCTAAACAAAAAAACACATTTATTTATAATGCAAACCTACTATCCAGACCACTAATAAAGCAGAACAATAAATTAATCTTTGGATTAAAAAAAATAAACCCTAAACCTTCTCATGTTTTTAAAATTGAGCTTTTTAGTAAGGTTAAATAGAAACTTTCATCTTAATTTACACTATTTTATAAGGGTTTTTAATATGATACTAGAATCCTCTAGCTTAATCATTTGGGTGTTACTTGCTTTTGCTATTATACTTTCATTTTTAAGAAGAACACTATCAACAATCATAGTACTTTCCACAACATTAATAGCCGCATTTTTTTTAGATCAACTTGATATTTCAGCCCTTATCTCAACTATTCTGATTTTTATATTGTCATATAAAACACCTTTATTAAAAAAAAAATGGAAACAAATATCATTATCTATTATTACACTTTGGTCATTAGGTGTATTTTTTCATGTAATTCCAGGTTTTCATAATTTTAAAGTACTAGATAATGTAATAGCAGGACCCAAAAGCAGTCCTTTTACTATGTATTTAAATCTTGATAAGCCTCTTATCTTTTTTGTTTTACTGCTAGCATTGCCAAAAATAATGGAACCTCATCCTCCAATACCTAACATAAAAGCAATTTTCATCACAATATTCCCTTTATTTAGTTTATTATTTATTGCCTCTTTAATAAAAGCTATACAACTTGAACTAACTATACCAAGCTGGTGGTGGATTTTTGCTTTTAATAATTTGCTTTTTACATGTGTATCTGAAGAATCTTTCTTTAGAGCATATATACAAAAAAACATTACTACTCAAATTGGATGGATTCCAGGACTTGTTTTAGCTAGTTTATTGTTTGGATTAGCACATTTTTCTGGTGGTTTATTACTTATTTTTTTTTCTACATTAGCTGGTTTAGGTTATGGAAGTATTTTTCATTTTAGCCATCGACTATGGGTAGGTGTATTATTTCATTTTTTGTTTAATTTTATTCATCTTATTTTTTTTACTTACCCAATACTTGCTAAGTAAAATTATTTCATCTTAAAATTTGCTTAATTATACTTTAGTGATTACTAAAAAAATAAAATAATTTTTATCTTAATTTAACTTTATTATACGTCAAATAATTTATGTATTTTCTATCGAATCAAGTTTAGAATTAATCAATTATTAATCTGTAATAAATAACTTACAGAACTAAAATGCTATTGATAATGTTGGTTAAATTAAATTTTAAAAGGTTAAATCATAGATGAATATACTTATGGCTTTATCTCAACTAGAAATTACTGGAGCTGAAGTTTATGCTACTACTATTGGTAATACACTTACTAATCGAGGGCATAATATTCACTATGTATCTGATACATTAACTAAATCACATGAGGGTAAATTTCATAAATTAAATTTTAACAAACGTTCTATTATCCATCGACTTTACCATTTAATATATCTACTATTTTTAATTAAAAAACATAATATACAATTAGTACATGCACACTCTCGTGCCTCAAGCTGGATCTGTCATATAGCCTGCAAACTTTCCAGTATACCTATGATTACAACAATCCATGGTTATCAACCAGTTCACTGGTCAAGAAAGGTGTTTTATGCAATAGGTGATAAAGCGCTTACAATTTGTGAAGCTGTTCATGAACAGCTTATTCATGATTTAAAAATCCCTCCTAATTATCTTCAAATTAGTCGTAATGGAATAGAAATAGAAAAGTTTTCTTGGCAAGTTGCTCCGAACAATAAAAAACCTATCATAAGCATTATTGGCAGATTAACTGGAGAAAAAGGAAGGGTTTATTATAATTTACTCAACAAACATTTAAATTTAGAAAAATATCATATTCAACTTATTTCAAGCTCTACGCTAAAAGAACCTTTTAGCAAAATATCATCTAAAATTAGCTTTCTTGGATATTTAGAAGATATCGTTCCAATACTTGCTCACTCAGATTTAGTAATAGGTTCAGGGCGAGTAGCTATAGAATCTCTCTTATGTGGAAGACCTACTCTTGCAATCGGAGAAGCAGGCCTAGTTGGTCTGATAGATGAAACTAATATTGATCAAGCTATGATAACTAATTTTGGTGATATTTATTCTAAAACGATTATCAATAAAAATTTATCAGATATAAAGAATCAAATTAAAAAAGGTCTAGACAACAAGTACTGTTTAAAGAGTATTAGGAACCAAATCAAGCAAAACTATAATTTATATAATATAGTTAATCAAGTAGAAAAAAATTATCAAACGCTCTACATGGAAAAATTACTTAAAAAAACCCCAATCATTATGTATCATCGTTTTATTCAAAACAATAATGAGAAAGGAGTGCATGGAACATATCTTCATGTTGATATGCTTGAAAAACACTTTAAATTATTAAAATGGATGGGGTTTGAAAGCCTAACATTTGAAGATTTAGCAAATATAGAATTTATTCGTCATCTTAATATTATCAAACCAGTAAAACGTTATATTATTATTACAGTAGATGATGGTTATGAAGATAACTACCATCTGTTATTACCACTTCTTAAAAAGTATAATTTTAAAGCTATAATATATACTGTTACTGGAGAAAAAATTAATCGCTGGGATACAGAAGTTACAACTTGTCCAGAAATACCAATACCATTAATGACTAATAAACAACTTAAAACCATTTCCAACTCAGGCTATATTGAAATAGGAGGTCATACTCTGACTCACCCTCGTCTAAATACATTGAATTTTGAGCAACAACAATATGAAATCGAAAAAAACAAAATCTACCTAGAGGCTTTACTTGATAAAAAGTTAACTTCTTTCGCTTATCCTTATGGAACCTATAATCAAGATTCTGAAAATATAATCAAGGAAGTTGGATATAAATTTGCTGTTATAACTAACGAACAGTCACTCAATACTAACATTAACTTTTATCAGATTCCTAGAATAGCTATATTTCCAAGAACTACAATCTTTGGTTTATGGCGGAAATTACACTAACATCATGAAAAACAATTTAATATATATATCTAATAAGTCTATATAATATGTATTGCTTTTCTGATAACTTAGATAACTTAGATAACTTAGATAACTTAGATAACTTAGATAACTTAGATAACTTAGATAACTTAGATAACTTAGATAACTTAGGCCTTTTTATATTTATTACCATATCCACGGATTAGATGTAGATAAAATACTATGAACTTAAATTATATAAATAGAACTTTATCTGTAGCTGCTTTATTTTTAGTTCCTTTTTTACTCCTTTGGACCAAAAATTTCAGTGTAATAACTATCGCTTTACTTATAGCATACTCTATTTTTTTTATCATAAAAGATAATATCTCACTGGTATATGATACCTTTGACTGTCTAGTTATAACCTGTCTTAGCATTTATTTTGTAGTAAACATTCCTAATGTGTTTATAGATACTGGTGAATTTAGATATTTTCAAGGAGGAATTCGGTTACTTCTTTGTATACCTATATATATATTTATCAGGGAAACCCTTGCCGATAATTGCTTTCATATTAAAGCGCTATCTTTAGGAATCATTGCTGGTTCATTTTGTTCTCTTTTAATAGCTATATATCAATATTTCTTTTTAGGCTATACTAGAGTTGATGGCTGGTTATATAGCATTAATTTTGGATATTTATCTTGTTCCTTAGCTTTTTTAGCCATTTGTTTAAGCTTTGATAGCGAATATAAACAGTATCTCAGATTAGCTTTCATTGCTGCTTGCATATCCACTTTTCTTACCTTAACTCGAGGGGCAATATTTGCTATTCCAATAATAACTTCATTTATCGCACTTCTCAACTGGACAACTAATTTTAATTTTAAAAAAGTGTTATTAATTAGTATTAGCTTTCTTATGATATTCTTAATATTCTTTTTTACTTCTAATAATTTTCAAAAACGTATCAATTTTACCATAGAAGAATTTTCATCCATAACCTCTGGTAATATTCATGATTCAGTATCTTCTGGAGGACGGATCATGCTTTGGGAAAGTGCACTAAAAGCTTTTCTCAAAAGTCCATTTATCGGATTAACTTATCCTGAACGTGAAACTTTCAATCAGAAACTTTTTGAACGAGGAGAAATAACAAATTGGCATCTCGGAATTAAACGTGGTCATGCACACAGTCAGTACTTTGAAATGTTAGCAAGCAATGGTTTACTAGGAATAATAGGTTTGATAGGAATGCTATTTTTACCGTTAACTATGTTTTCATATTATTACATAAAAACAAACAATATTATTTCACTAACTGCTGCAACATTTGTAGCAGGATTTAGTATTTTTGGTATTACAGAAGTACTGTTACAAGCTAATTTAATCAGTGCTTTTTATGGATTTATGTTAGCTACTTTCTTCGCATTTATTAAACATGAAAGGCAGTCATACTAAATGAAGATACTTATTATAGGACCATCATGGATTGGAGATATGATAATAGCACAAAGTTTATATATGACCCTAAAAACAATGTATCCTTACACGATAATTGACGTTCTTGCTCCGAATTGGAGCAGTCCGATTCTAGAAAGAATGTCTGAGGTTAATCAAATCATTCAAATGCCAATCAAGCATAGTTCACTTCAGATATCTTCTCGATGGAAACTAGGCCGTCAACTAGCAAAAAATAATTATACACATGCTTATATTCTACCAAATTCAGCTAAATCTGCTTTAGTTCCATTATTTGCTGGAATTAAAAAACGAATAGGATGGAAAGGAGAATGGCGCTATGGACTATTAAGTGATCTAAGAAAAAAAAAACATTTATTTCAATACATGGTTGAATGTTATGTTGCTTTAGCGTATGAAAAAAAAGATTACAAAAATAGGATAGCATTAAGTAATTGTCCTATCCCTAATTTAAAGGTTGATCTTAACTCTCAAAAAATAATTATACAAAAACTTTGCTTACATCAGGATAAACCAATCATTGGAATATGTCCTGGAGCTGAATTTGGTCCAAGCAAACAATGGCCAGCAGATAACTACACTAAAGTTAGTCAACATGCTATTGAACTAGGTTATCAAGTTTGGTTATTTGGTTCTAGTAAAGATAAAAATATATGTAACCAAATCAAACATTCTATGTTAAAAAAACAACAATATGAGTGCAAAAATTTATCCGGAAAAACTAATTTAATTGAAGCTATTGACCTCCTTGCTGCTTGCCATACAGTAATAAGCAATGACTCAGGTCTCATGCATATCTCCGCTGCCGTTGGGTGCAATATTATAGCTATTTATGGTTCAACTTCACCAAAATATACTCCCCCTCTTACAAATAAACTTCAAATTTTATATGCTAAAAACGTTGCTTGCAGACCATGTTTCAAACGTAAATGTCCTCTAAAACACTTAAATTGTCTCAAAAAACTATCACCAAGCAATGCGATTAACGCACTAAATAAAGTTGCTCAATAATGTAATGGATGTAAATTAAATAATCTAAAATACATCTAAATATAAAAGTATATATTCTTTTTAAAAATATAAAAATTTAGCAAATAAAAAAATTTCTGAAAAACAGTTTGTTTTATTTAAACTAACCTAATCAGGTCCAACTAATTATGCTTATTAGATTAATATATCGCTTAATTTTAATCATTCTTTCCCCAATTCCACTGATTATGCTATATAAAATGCAATTAACAAATTCAACTGTTGGTAAACGATGGAAAGAATATTTTGGTAAGATACCAAAGATAGAATCTAAACAAAAACCAATATGGTTACATGCTGCTTCTGTAGGAGAAGTAATTGCAGCTTTTCCTTTTATAAAAGCTCTTAAAGAAAGTTCTCCTAATGAAAAAATTTTAATTACAACTACAACATCTACTGGTGCAGAACAAGTTAAAAATTTAGGCTCATTAGTTGAACATCGTTATATGCCTATTGATTTTAAATTTGCAATTAAAAACTTTCTTCAAGCTATTAAACCCAAAAAAATGTTAATAATGGAAACAGAACTATGGCCTAATACCATACATGTTGTTAGCGAAGCTGGTATTCCTATAATAATCATAAATGCTAGATTATCTAACCGATCAATGAAAAGGTATAAAAAGTTCAATATACTATGCCGGTTCTTTTTAGAAAAAATTACAGCATTTCTATGTCAACATAAAACTGATGCAGAAAATTTTATTTCTTTAGGAATTTTAAAAAGTAAGATCTTTGTGACTGGATCGATAAAATTTGATTTAAACATAGATAAATCTATTCTAAAAAAAGGGAAAGACTTGCGTAAAAAATTAGGTAAAAGACGTCCAATTTGGGTTGCAGTCAGCACTCATCCTGGAGAGGAAGAAGAAATACTAGCTATTCATCATCAACTTTTAGATGAACTGCCAAATATTTTACTTATTTTAGCACCTAGACATCCAGAAAGATTTAATGCTGTAGCTAAATTATGTAAAAAAAAGAAACTACAGTACTCTAGACGTAGTAAAAATCAAAAAATAACACAGCACGATTCTATATATCTAGCAGACACTATGGGTGAAATGCTAACTATTATAGGTGCTGCAACTATATGTTTTATGGGAGGAAGCCTAATTCAAGATAAAGTTGGTGGACATAACGTTCTTGAACCCGCAATACTTAAAAAACCTATTTTAATTGGGCCTAATTATTTTAATTTTTTAGATATTATTCTCCAACTTAAAAAACACCAAGCTATCAAAATCATTCATAATCCAAAAGAACTAGCTAATGCTTTAAAAATGCTCTTTAAATCAGAAAAACAGGTAAAAAAAATGGGAAATAATGCATTAAAAGTAATAAAAATGAATACAGGCGCAGTAAATAAAACAATTAACTTAATAAAATCTATAAAATAAAAATAACCTGCTAAATCTTTATTAATACTGTTTTCTATAAAAAAAAATAGAAATACTCTAGGGTAGTATAAATATACTCATATGAAATCAAATAAAAAAAACCAATGCAAAAATATAATAATATTTCTATAAATCGTTTCAGCGTTGCACCTATGTTAGGTTGGACAGACCAACATTGTAACTACTTCCATCGAAGATTATCTACTAAAACATTGCTTCATACAGAAATGATCACTACCAATGCAATTTTATATAGTAAAAAAAACAATTTAATCGAATATAATCCAATAGAACAACCTATAGCTATTCAACTAGCTGGTTCAAATCCAAGAGATTTTGCAAGATGTGCTAAACTCGTAGAGAATCTTGGATATAGTGAAATCAATATAAATATAGGGTGTCCATCAAACCGAGTTCAAAATGCAAATTTTGGTGCTTGTTTAATGACTAAACCTCATCTAGTTGTAAATTGTATATTAGCAATTAAAAGTATCGTAGATATTCCTGTTACAGTAAAAACTAGAATTGGTGTTGATAATCAAAATTCGGA
This sequence comes from Candidatus Photodesmus anomalopis, assembly GCF_000731785.2. Classification (NCBI taxonomy): domain Bacteria; kingdom Pseudomonadati; phylum Pseudomonadota; class Gammaproteobacteria; order Vibrionales; family Vibrionaceae; genus Candidatus Photodesmus; species Candidatus Photodesmus anomalopis. Next base: position 12,706 of record NZ_JGVJ01000012.1, on the reverse strand, counting down.
ACGATTTCTAATGAAATTTATTTCTACTGTGTCAGAAAAAGCAAAATGCAAAAAATTTACTATACACGCACGAGAAGCATGGTTAAATGGTTTAAATCCGAAAGAAAATAGAAACATTCCACCACTAAATTATTCCAAGGTATATCAACTTAAAAAAAAATTTCCACACCTAATTATTATATTAAACGGTGGTATAAAAACATTAAATGAATCATTACAACATTTGAAATATCTAGATGGTGTTATGATTGGCCGAGAAGCATATAAAAATCCATATATGTTATCTGAAGTTGAGAAAAAAATTTTTAATATGAATCAATTAAGAAAAAAACGGTACCAAATAATTGAAGAAATGTACCCTTACATTGAAGCTACACTTTCAACAGGGGGAAATTTAGGTCAAATCACTAGACACATGCTCGGTTTATTTAAAAATAAACCAGGATCAAAATATTGGCGTCGCTATATTAGTGAAAATGCATATAAAAAAAATGCTGGTATTGAAGTAATACAAAGAGCACTTAAAAAAATACAAAATATATAAAAAAAGAACTCAAATTTATCTGTCATAATGAAACTTTCATGTTTAAAGAATTAACTATTAAATTTTTTAAATACATTAATTAATCCATTAGTAGAACTATCATGCGAAGTGATTTTTAAATCATTATCAAGCTCTAGCAAAATCTTATCAGCTAATTCTTTTCCAAGTTCAACACCCCATTGATCAAAACTAAATATATTCCAAATAATGCCTTGTACAAAAATCTTATGCTCGTATATTGCAATTAAATTACCCAAAATACGAGGAGTAATTTTTTCAATTAAAATAGAATTTGTTGGCCTATTACCTTGAAATACTTTAAAGGGCACTAACATATTAATATATTTAGAGCTTTTTTTAGAATTTTTAAATTCATTTAAAACTACTTCTTCAGATTTACCAAACGCTAATGCCTCAGTTTGCGCAAAAAAATTAGATATAAGCTTTTTATGATGATCACCTATTGGATTATGACTGATTGCAGGAGCAATAAAATCACAAGGAATGAATTTAGTGCCTTGATGAATAAGCTGATAAAATGCATGTTGTCCATTAGTTCCAGGTTCTCCCCACACAATTGGACCAGTTTGATATTTAACAACTTTACCATTGCGATCTATATATTTACCATTTGATTCCATATTAGCTTGCTGGAAATAAGCAGAAAAACGATGCATATATCGATCATATGGAAGGATAGCTTCTGATTCCGCACCATAGAAATTATTATACCAAACTCCAATAAGAGCAAGAATAACTGGAATATTCTCTTCAAATTCTGTTGAAATAAAGTGCTTATCAATCTCATGAGCACCTTCTAATAATTCAATAAAATTTTCATAACCCACAGATAATGCTATAGATAGACCAACTGATGACCATAGTGAATAACGCCCCCCTACCCAATCCCAAAACTCAAACATATTTTCAATATTTATACCAAACTCAACTACTGAAACTGAGTTAACGGAAAGAGCTATAAAATGTTTTTCGATATCAGATTGATTCCCAGATGATTTTAAAAACCAAGAACGAGCACTAAATGCATTTGTCATCGTTTCTTGCGTAGTAAAAGTCTTAGAAGCAATTAAAAACAACGTTGTTTCAGGATTTATTTTTTTAAAAGTCTCTACAATATCAGTACCATCTACGTTAGATACAAAGTGTAATTTTAAATGATTTCTATATGATGATAGAGCCTCGCTAACCATATGAGGCCCAAGATCAGAACCTCCAATGCCAATATTTACTATATCAGTAATGGATTTCCCTGTATAACCTTTCCATTTACCACTAATAACAGAATTTGTAAAAAGCTTAATTTTTTCTAATACTGCATTAACGGATGGCATAATATCTTGGCCATTTAAGATTATAGGCTTATTGCTACGATTACGTAATGCTATATGAAGAACAGCACGACCTTCAGTATGATTTATTATATCCCCTTTAAACATTGAGGATATGGCTGTTTTTAACTCAGTCTCGTTTGCTAAATCAAATAACTTTGTAAGAGTTTCCTCAGTAATCAAATTTTTTGAGTAATCAATTAAAAGGCTTGTTCCAAATCGAATTGATAATTTATCAAATCGATTCGCATCTTGAGCAAAAAGTTTCTTAAGAAGCATACCTTTATTTATTTCAAAATGTTCTACTAATTTTTTCCAAGCTTTTGTTTTTATCGGATTAATATTTTTTAACATAATAATTATCCTGACATTAATTAGTGCTATAAATAGTCTAATATCAATGATATCTAGTAATTATTATTTTAATTACCAATACTAGATAGACATTAATAAAACATTACTATTATGTAGTTTTACAAATAGCATATCATATTTCTCAAAAAGTACATAATCTAAAATATTATGATTAAATTGCTTTTCATAAGAACATTTTTATCTAAATCTTGCCATTAAATTGGCATTTTCTATTTTTAAAAATAAGCAGATAAAAGAGAAAAAATTTCATAAAGAATAGGCAAATCTAAAGACCCATATTCATAATGCTTGATAGGATTAACATCTTGAGTTAAAGAATTAACTTTTAATAGAATGAATTCTAGGTTAGAATTTATTGCTATTTTTACGCTATTGCCCCTTTTTATTCTAGGAATAAATATTAATTTTATATTAAAAAAACTTTCGAATAAATATTTTTATTTAAAATAAAATACTAAATTTAGTATAATAGAAAATCAGTTTATCTATAAATGTAGTATGTTTTGCTAAATTTGATAAAACTGAAAAAAAGCAATTAACTGCATATTATATTGGATCTAAGATATCATAAAAAAATATTCTCTCCAAGAATCAGACAAACACTATATTTACCGATAAATTTTTCACCTAAGATTACTGCCTGAGCTAACCCATCAGGACTAGATTGTGTAATATGCTGTAACTGAATACCAAAATTATTACCATTTCCTAACAATCGCTTAAAACTTATCTTTTCTTCTGGTTTTGTAATAATGAGAATCTGCTTAATACCTGCTAACATAATGGTTGAAAGTGAATAATAAATCATTGGTTTATTATTCACTGGAAATAATTGTTTGGATACAGCACAAATTTTTTAGAAATCTACTAAACTAACTATAGAACTATCCAATGCTTGATATAACCAAGTTTTATTATTTAAATACCATTTAACTGTTTTTCGAACCCAGAATCAAAGGTTTCTTCAGTCTCCATCCTAGTTCTCTTTCAATTTTAGAGGAATCGATAGCATCATGAATATCATGCCCAGGACGATCTGTTACATAAGTGATAAGGTCTTGATATTTATTTGCTCCATTAGGTTTATTAGGTACTAACTCTTCTAATATAGAATAAATAGTTTTCATAACCTCTATATTTGTTTTTTCATTATAACCACCTATATTATAAGTTTCACCAACTCTTCCTATTGTAATTACCTTATACAAGGCTTTAACATGATCTTCAACATAAATCCAATCACGAATTTGCCTACCATTTCATAGATAGTCAGTGGTAGACCTTTTAAGGCATTTACAATGATTAATGGAATTAATTTTTCTGGAAAATGATGTGGTCCATAATTATTTGAACAAGGAGTTATTATTGTAGGAAGATTAAATGTTTTGAACCAAACTCTAACTAAATGATCACTAGAAGCTTTTGAAGCTGATAAGGATTAGAAAGTGAATAAGGAGTTTTTTCTGTAAAAGCTTGAATTAGATAATTGAGTTTTCCATATACTTCATCTGTAGAAATATAATGAAAACGAAAAAGTGTTTTACATTTATTGTTTAATTTATTCCAATAAGTTAGAGAAGATTTAAGTAAAGCATGAGTACCTAGAATATTAGTTCTGATAAACACTAATATTTCAGAGATTGAACGATCTGCATGGCTTTCAGCAGCAAGATGCATTACAGAATCTAGTTTATGCTCAGAGCAAACACGATTTAATTCAATGAAATCACAAATATCAACTTGTTCAAAGAAATAACTCCATTTTTTTATCACATGTATTTAAAATGATATGACGAATAACAGAAGATCCTATAAAGTCAGCACAACCAGTAACTAACAGTTTCATTTTCATCCTTAGTAGGAAGAATTTATTTTATTTTTTATACTTCCTCATTATTTAACCGATTATCAAAAAATCTGTCTTTAAAATATAAAAAATTGATAAGTAAATAATGTTTACTTAATAATAAAGAACAAGAAAAACAAGAAATTGTTCTTTACACATAACTTATCTAAATATATAACTAAAATATTATAGAATTTAAAATTAGAATAGCAGAGTAAAATTGCAAATTAGTTAAAACAGTCATATATAAAGGTATTAATAAAATTAAGAAACAAAAACCAGTTTAATTCCATTAAAGTAGTTAGCAATGGATATTGCTGTTTATATAAAGATAATAAACATTGAACTAGTATAATTAAAATATCTAAAAAGTGATTTTAATATCGCAAAAACTCTCTGTATACTATGGGTCAAATCAACAACAAACAACTCCATAATACTCTCCAATACTTTACCATATATTTAATTCTATATTTTATTTTTTTGGTACGAGTTTATAAACTTTAAAAGGCACATTAAATTTAATAATTAAAAGTTGTTTGATTTAACTAGATAATTTATTTAAATAAGAATTGCTACAATTATAGACTATTCATTTTAGGTAGAAAGCAAATGACTAATACGATTAAATTTAAGATACAGATCTCCATAGCAATCATTATTGCTATCGTAAGCACTGTCCAAGCATGGATTTCAGTAAACCAGCTAAAACAAGAAACAACCTCTGCGATCAATAGTGAAATGAAAAATATCAACATAACAACAGCTCGCTATATAAGTAATTGGCTAGAAATTCATAGTAAAATGATGCTTGCTAATGAATCTATTATCCGAGAATCAGGAAATGCTGATAGAGAAATGCTTGTTATTAAAAAAGCTGGCGATTTTCTATCTGTATACGCAGGTTTTAATGATGGCAGCATTTCCTATGGAGATAAAACAGAAATTTGGCCAAAAAGCTACGATCCAAGAAACCGACCTTGGTATAGAGATGCAATGTCCACGCAAAAATTAATAATAACTGAACCATACAGAGATTTTGATGGAAGCATCGTTATTAGTTTTGCTAAAGCCTTTTCTGGAAACAGAACTGGTGTACTGGCAGCAGACCTCACAGTTTCTAATATCATTGATGAAGTACTAAACCTGGAACTTGATGATGATGGATTCGCTTTCTTAGTTGATGGTAATAATAATATTGTTGCCTACAAACATGATAAATTAAGTCAAAAACCATTAACTGACTTAAATCCAATTTTGAATAAAAAGAAAATAAATGAGCTATCTGATATAGCTGACATCTCTACAGTTCCTTGGCCAAAACAAGGAAACAAATTAATTTTTATTTCTTCTATTCCCAAGACTGAATGGTCTCTTGGTTTAGTTATTGATAAAAACAAAGCATTGTATTCTGTATCTAAGCAAATTACCTTTACCACTGTTGCTCCTATTATCCTGTATATTATTATTGCTATAATTAGTACATGGATTATTACTCATCTACTTCAACCTTTAAAAACATTATCTAAAGCTCTACGAGAATTATCTCAAGGTAAAGGCGATTTAACACAACGAATTCATGTAAAACGTATGGACGAAATAGGAACATTGGCTAAGCATGTTAATCAGTTTTTAATCCAATTACAAAAAATGCTCAGAGGAATTGTTGATCATAGTCAAGAACTTTCTAAACAAGCAGAACAAGCCAGCAAAATTTCTCTTCAAGCAGCAGACCAAATCGAACATCAACAAAATGATGTAAATCAAATAGCTGCAGCAATCCATGAAATGTCTGCTACAGCAGCTGAAGTTTCTAGACATGCAGCTCTTACTGCTAATGCCTCAAAAGCATCATCTTCAGCTTGTAATGATGGTCAACAAGTGATTCAGAAAAATCAACAATCCATATTAAGCTTAGCCCATCAAGTTTCTGGAGCAGCAAAAATAATAGGAGAATTAGAAAACAATACTCAAAGCATCAATCAAATTTTATCGACTATTCAAGGCATTGCTGAACAAACAAATTTACTTGCACTTAATGCTGCAATTGAAGCTGCTCGCGCTGGTGAACAAGGTAGAGGTTTTGCAGTTGTAGCTGATGAAGTCCGTGTATTAAGTCAACGCACCCATGGCTCTACAGAAGAAATTCGTACTATGATTGAAACACTACAAAAAAATACTAGACATGCAGTTGATAGTATGGAAACAAGTACAAAACTCGCTGATACTAGTGTCAATTATGCTCAAGAAGCTCAAGATAGCTTAACTAAAATTACAGAAGCAATTACTGAAATTAACAATATGGCAGCTCAAATAGCAAGTGCCGCTGAAGAACAACGCACTGTAAGTGAAGATATTAGTCGTAATACTCAAGGTATCAAAGACGCTTCAGATGCACTAGCATCACAAGCTAGCCTAAGTAGCGAAAGCGCTAAAAATATGAATATAGCTACTAGTTCTATGCGTCAACAAATTAAACGTTTTAAAGTATAAATTCTAGAATATACATCCAATAACAGCAGATAATTTTTCTGAAAAATTAGTTCTATAATCATAATATATTTAAGAATATTTACTTGAAATAAACTTATATTAAATATAAAAAAGACTTACTTAAGGTTTCAGTTTTTTTAAAAACGAACTTGATGAGGTTATTATGTCAACTAAAAAACCAATGGTCCTAGTAATTCTTGATGGTTGGGGATACCGTGAAGATAATATAAATAATGCAGTTAACAATGCAAAAACACCAATAATGGATGAACTTATTTCTAATAATCCCAATACTATTATTTCAGCTTCTGGGGTTGATGTCGGTCTTCCAGATAAACAAATGGGAAACTCCGAAGTCGGTCATACTAATATTGGTGCAGGCCGTGTTGTATATCAAGATCTTACTCGTATTAGTAAAGCTATTTCCAATGGAAATTTTTTTAATAACCCTACTATTTTAGAATCAATAGATAAAGCTAAGACTACTGATAACGCAATTCATATTATAGGACTTTTGTCTCCAGGTGGAATCCATTCTCATGAAGAGCACATTTATGCAGCAATAAAAATGGCAGTGAGTCGTTCTGCAAAAAAAATTTACCTACATTGCTTTTTAGATGGCAGAGATACACCACCTTGTAGTGCACGAAATTCTTTACAACGTCTTGAAAATCTACTTGCTATTTTCAATTCTAGTCAAATTAGAATTGCTTCTTTGATAGGTCGTTATTATGCAATGGACCGAGATAATAATTGGGATAGAATTCAATTTGCATATGATCTTCTTACCTTAGCAAAAGCTTCTTTCACATATGATTCTGCATTAGAAGGATTAAGTGCAGCATATTTACGTCAGGAAAACGACGAATTTATAAAAGCAACTGAAATAAGAGCTAAAGGCCAAAAAAAAGTAAAAATTCAGAATGGTGATACAGTCATTTTTATGAATTATCGAGCAGATCGTGCACGTCAACTAACTAGTGTTTTTTTACCTGAATTTAATCATTTCAGACGAATAAAGGCTCCAATTACAAACTTTGTTATGCTAACTAAATATTCTGATTGCTTTCCATTACCAGTCGCTTTCCCTACAATCTCATTACATAATACATATGGTGAATGGCTATCTAAAAAAGGCTATACACAATTGCGTATCTCAGAAACTGAAAAATATGCGCATGTGACTTTTTTCTTTAATTGCGGTATTGAAAGCAAATTTAAAGGTGAAGTACATCAACTTGTCACTTCACCAAAAGTTCCAACTTACGATTTGCAGCCAGAAATGAATTCTAAAGAACTTACTAATAAACTTATTGCTGCAATTAAATCTAGTAAATATGATTCCATAGTTTGTAACTATCCTAATCCTGATATGGTTGGTCATACTGGTGTATATGAAGCTACAAAAAAAGCAATCGAAGCAATTGATATCTGTATTGGTGAAATTACTAAGGCTATTATAGAAGTTAATGGACAATTATTAATCACTGCTGATCATGGAAATGCAGAAATGATGGTTAATCCTAAAACCGGATCTATTCATACAGCACATACCAATCTGCCAGTGCCTTTAATTTATGTAGGTAATAAAAAATTTACATTTAAAAAAAACGGGAAACTATCAGACCTAGCACCAACTATGTTATATTTAGCGAATATTAATATTCCAACTGAAATGACTGGAAATATACTCATTGAATAATCGTAAACTTAATTTCTAAATTAAACGATTAATATCAATTATAATATTTTTTTAAAAAACCATTCATCCTTACGGATTCTATGCTTAAATAAAAATTCAGAAATGTTTTTGAACCAAAATACTTTACCTTAAAAATAAAGCAATAAGAAGAACACTATATTTAGTGATGAATATCATGCTATATTCACATATATTGAATTTCAACACGAGAAGTAATCCTTGTAACTAGTTCATATGCTAGTGTTCCTATATATCTTGCTATTTCTTCTGCTGGAAGTTCTCTCCCCCATAAAATAACTTCATCTCCCACTTTATCTATAGAATTAAAACCCAAATCAATTGTAATCATATCCATAGATACACGACCAACAATAGGAACTTTTCGACCATTAAGAAAAACAGGTGTTCCATTGGGTGCCATTCTAGGGTAACCATCACCGTAACCAATAGAGATCACACCAACTTTAGTATTACATTTACTAATCCATGTTCTACCATAACCAATGCTTTCACCATATTTAATATCACGAATAGCAATCAGAACTGATTTTAGTGTCATAACAGGACGATAACCCAAAGTATTTACTCTTTGATTAAAGAATGGAGACAATCCATACATAATTATTCCAGGCCTAACCCATTCTAAATAGGTTTTATTTAAATATAATAAAGCACCTGAAGCAGCAATTGAACGTTCGCCATTACAATCTTTAGTTAATGATAAAAATAATTTAAATTGTTTCATAGAAAAATTAAAATCATCAGCACAAGAAAAATGGCTCATAACTCGCAATGATTTGTCAATATTTCTACAAGATTTTAACCTAACTAGAAAATCAAAACACTGATTTGGATTAATTCCTAAACGATTCATACCAGTATCTATTTTTAACCAAACAACAATTGGAACTTTAAGTTTAGTCTGCTCTAATAACAATAATTGTTCTTCACAATGCAACACTGTTTGAATGTTATTAGCTGATAAAATAAACAAATCGCTTAGAGAATAAAAACCTTCTAATAAAATGATAGGTTTTAGAATACCAGATTCTCTTAACTGCAATGCTTCTTCAATGCGAGCAACCCCAATTGCATGAACACTATTAGTGCATCGGGCAATACGACATAATCCATGACCATAAGCGTTTGCTTTAAGTATGGCCATAATTTTACTATTAGGTGCTTGAGTTTTAATTAGAGCTATATTATCTTGAAAAGCCTTTAAGTCTACTACTGCCTTAACAGCTATTCCATAACCTTTATCATTGCTCATCTTCAAATGAAAAACCCATATAATTATCAAAACGAGCAAATTGACCTTGAAAGGTTAATTTTACCGAACCAATAGGACCATTACGTTGTTTCCCAATAATTATTTCAGCAACCCCTTTTAGTGAAGTCTTAGAATTATATACTTCATCACGATAAATAAACATAATTAAATCAGCATCTTGTTCAATAGCTCCAGATTCACGTAAATCTGAATTAATTGGACGTTTGTCTGCACGTTGTTCCAAAGAACGATTTAACTGCGATAATGCAACTACAGGTACATTTAATTCTTTTGCGAGTGCTTTTAAAGAACGGGATATCTCTGAAATTTCTAATGTTCGACTATCTTGCAAACTTGGAACTCGCATTAGCTGTAAGTAATCTATCATAATCATAGCTAATCCATCAGAATCACGTGCAATACGACGAGCTCGTGAACGTAACTCAGTTGGAGTTAAACCAGAACTATCATCAATATATATATTTTTCTTTTGCATCAAAATAGCAATAGTAGAAGATATACGAGCCCAATCTTCATCATTAAGTTGACCAGTACGAATCTTCGTTTGAGCAACACGAGATAAAGAAGCCAACATACGCATCATCAGTTGATCAGCAGGCATCTCTAAAGAAAAAATTAAAACTGTCTTATCTTGTAGCATAGCTATATTTTCACATATATTCATAGCAAAAGTGGTTTTTCCCATTGATGGGCGTGCTGCTACAACAATAAGTTCAGCGTTTTGTAATCCAGCTGTTTTTTTATTAAGGTCACTAAAACCTGTACTTAACCCTATCACACCGTCTTGAGGTGTTTTATATAGTATTTCAATTTTTTCTAACGTTTTCTCAAGAATACTATCAACATTCTGTGGACCTTCATTTTCAATTGTACGTGCTTCTCCAATAGCAAATACTTTGCTTTCAACAAAATCTAATAAATCTTCTGATGTCCTTCCTTGTGGATTGTAAGCTGCTGTGGCAATTTCATGTGATAAACTAATTAAACTTCTTATAAGAGCTCGTTCAGAGACAATAGTAGCATAAGCATTTATATTAGCAGCACTTGGAGTGTTTTTGACTAAATCAACTAAATAGGCTAAGCCACCAACATCTTCAAGCTGTTCTCGTCGGTCTAAAAATTCTGATAAAGTAACTAAATCAAGAGGTTTTCCATCTTCTAAAATTGATTTTATAGATTCAAAAATTAAACGATGAGGATGAAGATAGAAATCTTTTATTACTAGTTTTTCTGAAACTATATCCCAACGTAGATTATCTAGGAGTAAACCACCAATAACTGACTGCTCTGCTTCTAATGAATGCGGAGGAATCTTAATTGCATCAATTTCAAAATCTGTTTTTTTTTGATTTCTATTATTGATTTTGGAATTAGCCATAATTACACTCAATGTATTCTAAATATTGATGGTATAGGTATAACCGAACCTCAAATTTAATATATCTAAATCTTAATAAAAACTAAAACAGATATTATAAATTACAAAATAGAAAGCAAACTCAGAAAACTAAAAAAGAGAAAAGTAAATTTTTATAAAAAAAGACAAGCGTTATTTTACTTACTAAGTAATCTAAACTACGCTGAAACCACATGTAATCTAATAGAAACCACTACTTCTGGGTGAAATTGTAAACTAATATCAAATTCACCAGTACTACGGATCACTCCATCGGGTAAACAAATTTCACTTTTTTCTACTTCAACACCCATGGATGAAATAGCATTGGCAATGTTACGAGCACCAACTGAACCAAATAATTTGCCTTCATCACCTGCTTTAGAAGATATAACTACATTACTAAGATTATTCACTTTTTCAGCCCGAGCTTTAGCAAGTGATAACTGTTCAGTAACTTTAGCTTTCAACTTATCAGAACGAATCTTAAACATTTTTACATTAACTTCAGTAGCTACAACCGCTTTGCCTTTAGGAATAAGAAAATTACGAGCATAACCCGATCTAACATTCACTGTATCACCAAAGGCACCAAGATTACTTACTTTATCAAGTAAAATAACTCGCATTATACAATCCTTTTAAGTAAATAAAAAACCAATAACTAATGTTTATCAGTATAAGGTAATAAAGCCAAATAGCGTGCACGCTTAATAGCACGTGCTAACTGACGCTGATATCTAGAACTTGTACCAGTAATGCGACTTGGAACAATTTTTCCAGTTTCAGTAATATAATTTTTTAGAGTTACTATATCTTTATAATCGATATCTTGTATACCCTCTGCTGTAAAACGGCAGAATTTACGACGACGAAAAAAACGAGCCACAGTATATTTCCTATTAATCTTTTAATTAAAGAACTCTCTGAATGAGAGAATAACTTAGTTACGCTATCAATTCCAACAGATATAAGATACACATAATGAATTACGTCTATATTACTTTACAGAAAATCTATAAATAAAACCCTTCATTAAAAACTCAGACTATATTGGAAATACATATAGTCATGGTTGCTTTGTTAATCCTATACGCTCTTCTCGACGGGAAGAACGCTCTTCTTTTGGTTTCATCATAATAGATTGCTCAGTAATAGAATTATTTACAGACATAATCATATTACGCATAACTATATCATTAAAACGAAAAGCAGTTTCTATCTCATTAATGATTTTTGGAGTAACTTCAACATTCATAAGAACATAGTGAGCTTTATGTAGTTTATTAATTGGATAAGCCATTTGTCGACGACCCCAATTTTCTAAACGATGAACCGTACCGCCTGACTTAACTACAATGGAAGTATAATGATCAATCATACCTTCCACTTGCTCACTTTGATCAGGATCTACCATGAATACTATTTCATAATGACGCATTATTATTTGCTCCTTACGGACTATTAGCTTCCAAACTTATATTGACTTTCAAAAAACAAAGGTAAAAGGAAGCAAGGAACTAAAAAAACAAGGACTGCCGATTTTATAAAAAAAAAACAGAACGAGCAAGAAAAAAAAGATTATCTTAAACACTAAATCTATAGTTTAAATAACCCCTTCTAAGCTATTTTTTTAGAAAACATTTTAAAAATCATGTTCTATCTAACTTAGAAAGGGATATTATATCTTTCTTATTCAAAAATTTT